>SKVA01000222.1 GCA_007129695.1 Spirochaetaceae bacterium
CATCGGGTCACCCGAGTTGATCGAAACCACGTAGTTATTCTCACCGTTCTTCTCAAGACCGCCCGGGTTGATGAAGCTCGCGAGCGCGAGTTGTCCGATCGCGCGATTCGTGCCGTTCGAGTAGATCCCGGTGATCACACCGCTCTGGTCGATCCGGAAATCCTCCAGGTACCCCAGCGGATACCCATCCTGGCGCACGAGCTTGTTCGTGCTCGCGCTCGAAAATTGCGTCGTCGACTCGTCCATACCGCCTGCTACGCCGATGTCGATCGTGATCGTCTGAGTCGCCGGCGCTTCGGCGAGGCCCGTGGTCGGGTCGACGGGGATCGACGTATCGGGCACCAGGAAGGTCGCGTCGATCGTGACACTCCCTTCGGTATCAAGGCCACCAGCGGCGTTCGAAGCCTGCACCAGCCGACCGAAGTTGTCGAACTCGACGACGTACGTGTTGTCCGGCGAGTCAATCCCGCCGAGCGACAACGTCGGCTGGATCGGACTGTCGGTGTTCCCGTTTACGGTCACCGTCGCAAGCCACTGATTCGGGGCTCCGTCGATCCGCGTGTAGTCGATGCGCAGCTGATGCGTCCCGCCAAACGCGTCGTAGATCTCCTTGGTGACGCTGTGCGTACCGGCGGCGATCTCCTGCGGCCCGGCCCCGGGCGGGATGACCGGCGTTCGCTTGTCCAGGTTGCTTGCGGCGAAGACGAAACCGGTCGCCCGCGCCTCGTCCTTTTCTCCGACCGGGATGACCAGATCGCCCGGGGTGTCCGACGCGTTGATGAACGTCATGGCTCCTTCGGTCTGAGCCGACCAGCCCTGTACGCGCATTCCGTTCGCCGGGTTGACCAGCGTCCCGTTCTCATCGAGCCCGAACGCCCCGGCGCGGGTGTAGAGGTTGTTGTCCCCCTCGCGCAGGATGAAGAACCCCTCGCCCTGGATCGAAACGTCGGTCTTCACCCCGGTGGTCTGAAGCGAACCCTGCGTGAAGATCGTATCGATCGACGCGATGAGCATTCCAAGACCGACCTGCTGCGGGTTCACACCGCCGACCCGCTCGTTCGGTCGCGCGGCACCCTGAAAGTTCTGGCTGATCAGGTCCTGGAAGTTCACGCGACCCTTCTTGAATCCGGTCGTGTTCACGTTCGAGATGTTGTTACCGATCACGTCCATTCGAACCTGGTGGTTCTGCAGTCCGCTGACACCGGAAAAAAGACTTCGCATCATGGCAGTCGCCCCCTATTCCTGACGCTCGCGAACGCGCTCGACGTTCGCGTAATCGTAATATCGTCCGTTCACGAGCACCTGCGGAAAGTCGCCGCCGGTCACTTCGGAGACTTGACCGCTGACCACCGACCCTCCGGTGATCACGTCAACGTGCTTGCCGAGCAGCGAGAACGCCTGCCCGGACTGGATCATCCCGCCGAGCTTCGCAAACTGCGCCGACATGTTCGTCATCTGCTCGAGCGTCGAGAACTGAGCCATCTGCGCGATGAAATCGCGATCGCTCATCGGCTCGGTTGGGTCCTGGTTCGTCAGCTGCGTGATCAGGATCTTCAGGAACTCATCCTTACCAAGATCCGTCGACGCCTCACGTCTGCTGGTCAACGCCAGATTGAAGCTCCGGTTGCGGGCGGCGAGCTGTTCGATCTCGGGCCCAGTCATCGTCAACGATACTCCGTCCATACGCTCCTCTACACGACCATGTTGATCAGGCCGTAATCTGAATCAATAAACTCCGCGCTCACCACCGACGCATCGAACCGCTCAGCGACCCGATGGCCTGACGATGCACCCGAATGCGCGCGGTCATGCGCCCCGTGCGACTGATTGCCGGAATCCGCGACGCTCACATCGAGCAACCCGGTTTCGAGCCCGCCCTCGTGGAACGCGCGTTCGAGCGCCGACATGTTCTGCTCGAACACCTCGCGCACACTCTGATTGTCGACAATAATCCTGCCGGCTATATGCCCATCCTGCATCTGCAGCGAAATACGAACACTTCCAAGCGACTCGGGGCGCAACGTCAGTCGGATTTCGCCCGAGTCGTTGCCGCGAACGATCAGCCGCGCCGATCGGACGATTTCGGCGTTCCCCTGCTCCTGGAGCGAGCGGGCCAATTGCATCTGCGCCTCACCGCGCAGCGTGGCGAGCCCCCCGGGCGATCCACCGGGGCCGGACGCCGACAGCGACCGTTCGGATCCGAGCGACACGAACCCTCCGTCGGTCGATCGATCGGCTCCACCGGAAGCGCCGTCGTCGGTGTCAGCGCCAGCAAGCGCCGCGTACTGACTCTGGTTGGCCGCGCGATACTCGACCTGAATCGCCCGCTCCACCCGCTCCTTCAATGCGGTCGCCTCAGCGGCGGTAGCTGCCGCACCGTCGCGACGTAGCGCAGCGCGACGGTCGCTCCTCGATGATCGTTCGTCGCTCGCCTTGAGCCGATCGCCCTTGGGTTCAGAGATCGCGCTGGAAATGATCCGCGTCGCCGACTCGTGCTGCTTTGCGGAGGCCGCACTGGAGTCGGATGCGCGCGCTCGAGATCGGATCGGATCGGAGCCGGCCGACGCCGCATCGAGGTCGACCCGCGCGTCGCGCTCCGCGGTGGCCAGCGCGGCTTTTTCTGTTCCTGTTGGCCCGACCTTCGTCACCGCTGCACCAGACTGGCTCTCATCGGCGGTCATGCCGACCGCTGCGCCGGGCACCCGGTCCTTCTGGGCCGACGACGCGCGTCTGTCATCCTTCTCAGCGCGACCTGCGTCCCGACGCGCGATGTTCGATGCCGCGGTCTTGTCCGCCGTCTCCCGCGACTCAAGGAGCCGCTTGTCGCGTCCAACGTCTTCGCCGTCGGACTCCTGGTGCGCTACCCCGTCAGCCGACGCGCTGGTATCACTGTCAGCAGCGACATCGCGTTCGTGCACGTCGACAGCGGCGTAGTCGGAATCGACCGATCGCTCTGCCGACTGGGGATCGTGCGCATCATCGACGGTCCGCGTCGTTGGCGCATCAACGGCCGGATCGCGACCTTCGACCGAATGATGGTCGCGCGCGTGCGCACCGTCGGTCTGGTCGTTGCGGCGG
>SKVA01000225.1 GCA_007129695.1 Spirochaetaceae bacterium
CGGCGAGCGTCGATTCGAGCGATCCGAGTTCTGGTAGTGGCGCTGTGCCGGGGGTTACTGCCATTGTACCCTTCGATGCTATCGCGTTACGCGACGGGTGTCCATCGTCCGATAAATTGCTCAAGCCAATGACGTGCCGATTCGACAATGAATAAGGGAATGGAGGTAGCATGAGACGGGCCATACTCGCATCGATCGTGATCCTTGCCGCCGGAAGCCTCTTCGCGCAGGCGGCCGACAGGCTTGGCGTTCAGATGGCCGGCACGTGGCAGCTCTACCGGGCCGATACGATCGGTACCTTCTCCTTGAACGAATACCGCAGCGCCGCTCCGACGCGGAGCTTCATCGACGCAACACTCGTACTCCAGGCCGACGGATCGATGCAGTCCGACTCCATGAGCCTCCGGTTCATGGAGTGGGGCGAACACGCAGGCTTCCTCTTCTTCCGCACGCCCTCCGGCAACAGCTTCTACAAGGTTCGCGACCTGTCGCCCGATGTCCTCTACCTGGTCAGCGTGACAGTCACCGAGCGCAACGCGAATGTCACGATGATAGAGGCGAACCCGAACGCGAACCTGCTTCTTGTGCGCGTGCCGTAGCACCGGCCGCGCCGTAGTTTCTCCCACCGCCCCGCAAGCATCTCAGCAATCACCGGATGACAGAGCGAGCCGGTCGCGGTACACTCAGGCGACACCACCCCAAGGAGAGTCCTATGGCAGCAGAACAGGTTCGGCTCGACCGTGCGCTCCGCTACGGAATGGTAGGCGGAGGCCCCGGTGCGTTCATCGGCGACGTCCACCGGCGCGCGATCGCGCTCGACCCGAACACAACCCTGGTCTCCGGCGTGTTTTCCCGAAACCACGAATCGAGTATGGAGACCGCCCGCGCGCTGCTGATCGACCAGGCGCGCGTCTACCGCGACTACCGCGAGATGGCGAAGGCGGAGGCGGCGCGCGACGATGGAATAGACTTCGTCGTGATCGTCACTCCGAACGTGTCGCACTTCGAGATCGCGAAAGCGTTCCTGGAGGCAGGCATTCACGTTGTTTGCGACAAGCCGCTCACCACGAAACTCGAGGATGCCGAGGAGCTCGGTCGGCTTGTGGAGTCGACGAAGCTGCTCTTTGGCGTGACCTACACGTACACCGGCTACCCGACGGTGAAGTACGCGCGCGAGCTTATCCGGTCGGGCGCGCTTGGGCAGGTCCGGTTTGTTAACGCCGAGTACCCGCAGGAGTGGCTGTCGCAGCCGGCGGAGCAGGACGAAGGCAACCGGCAGGCGGGATGGCGTACCGACCCGGCGCAGAGCGGAGTGTCGAACTGCGTCGGCGATATTGGGACGCACGTCGAAAACATGGTCAGCTATGTGACGGGTCTTGAGATCGAGTCGCTCGCCGCGCGACTTGACTCCTTCGTTTCCGGGCGCAAGCTCGACGACAACGCGACGATCATGATCAACTACAAGGGCGGTGCGACCGGGGTCTACTGGAGCAGTCAGGTCGCGATCGGCTACGACAACGCGCTGCGAGTCCGGGTGTTCGCGGAGAAGGGGGCTGTCGAGTTCGCGCAGGAGGATCCAAACTACCTTCGTGTTACGATGCTCGACGCGCCAAAGCAGCTCGTCAGCCGCGGTCGCGACTCGCTCGGATCGCGCGGTGATTCGCTGATCCGCATCCCGGCGGGGCACCCGGAAGGCTACTTCGAGGCGTTCGCGAACATCTACAAGACGTTCACCGGGGCGCTTCGAAAGCGGCTCGCCGGGGCGAAGCTCGACGAAGTCGACCTCGACTTCCCGAGCGTGAATGACGGCATCCAGGGCGTGCGTTTCGTGACGCGCGTCGTTGAGAGCTCCCAGCGCAAGAGCGCGTGGGTCAATTTCTAGGAGGAACCATGGCACGACCAGTAACGCTTTTCACCGGACAGTGGGCGGATCTCCCTTTCACGGAAGTATGCCGGAAGGCCGGCGGTTGGGGATTCGACGGGCTCGAGCTCTGTACGTGGGGCGACCACTTCGACGTGCACCAGGCGGCGAAGGACTCGGGCTATGTGTCGAAGCACCGCGAGACGCTCCAGAAGAACAACCTGGGGTGCTGGAGCATCGGCTCGCACATCGTCGGACAGCTCGTCGGCGACAACCCCGATCCGCGCAACAACACGTTCGCACCGAAGAACCTGTCCGACAAGCCGGACGAAATCCGCAAGTGGGCGACCGACGAGATGATCGCGACCGCGCACGGGGCGAAGGCGCTGGGCATCGACGTCGTGACCGGGTTCATGGGCTCGCCGATCTGGGCGTGGTGGTACAGCTTCCCGCCGACGACCGAACAGCAGGTCGAAGACGGGTACGCCCGCATCGTCAAACTGTGGAGCCCGATCTTCGACGAGTTCGACAAGTGCGGCGTCCGTTTCGCGCTCGAAGTGCACCCCGGTGAGATCGCGTACGATCTCTACACGATGCAGCGGCTCCTGAAGGCGTTCGACGGCCGCAAGACCCTCGGCGTCAACTTCGATCCGTCGCACCTGATCTGGCAGGGGCTCAAGCCCGAGCTCTTCTTCCGCGATCTGGCCGACCGGATCTACCACGTGCATATGAAGGACGCGAAGGTTCGCCTGGACGGTCGCGCGAGCATCCTGGGGTCGCACCTCCCGTTTGGCGATCTACGCCGGGGCTGGGACTTCGTGTCGATGGGCCACGGAAGCATCGACTTCGACGCGATCATGCGCGAGGTCAACGCCGCCGGTTACGAGGGGCCGCTGTCGATCGAATGGGAGGACAACGGCATGCACCGCGACTTCGGAGCGCCGGAAGCGCTCGCGTTCGTTCAGCGGATGAACTTCGGTGCGAGCGACGTAGCGTTCGACGGGAGCATGGAGAAGTAGTCAGCCGGGTCCCGCGACGCCGGGACCGGCGAGCGGAGGACATGATGGAGAAGCTATCGATCGGGCGTCGAAGGGCGCCCGCTGCCGTGGTGCTCGCGCTGATTGGCCTCGTGTCGCTGTCGGCGAACGGTGTGTCGCAGGAAGCCGGGCGTTCGGGGGGCACGGTCACCGACCTGCCGCTGTCGGCGGTCCAGC
>SKVA01000237.1 GCA_007129695.1 Spirochaetaceae bacterium
AGCAAGCCGTGGGGCACCGCGCACGCGGTCTACGCCGCGCGCCGCGCGGTGGACACGCCGTTCGCGGTCGTCAACGCGGACGACTTCTACGGGCGCGACGCGTACCGAACGGTACACGGCTTCCTGACCGCGGCAGATCCCGCGAGCCACGACTACGCGATGGTCGGCTACCGGCTCGGAGAGACGCTCTCACCGAACGGCACGGTCAGCCGCGGCATCTGCCGCAGCGACTCAGGCGGCTACCTGACGAGCATCCAGGAGCACAAGAAAATCGAACGGACGGGTGACCGGATCATCGACACGCTCGACGACGGGTCGACGGTCACGCTTTCAAACGACGATATCGCGAGCATGAACGTGTTCGGCTTCACGCCCGCGGTGTTCGCGCAGATCGAGTCTGAGTTCGCCGGCTTCCTCTCAGAAAGCGGCGCTGACCCGAAGTCGGAGTTCTACATCCCGACGCTGATGACGCGTCTGATCGACGCGAAGCGCGCACGGATGCGTGTGCTGTCGACCGACGCGCAGTGGTTCGGAATGACGTACAAGGAAGACAAGCCGACCGTCCAGTCGCAGATCCGCGGCTACATCGAGTCGGGGGTCTACCCGAAGCGGCTCTGGGGCTGACAAGGCGCGGCCCAGGCGAAGACGATCGCGGCCGATACGTCATTTATGTGATTATTTTCACATATAGTATTCACTTTGCGCAGCAAAACACTTCACATAACCTATAAAGTCGTGTAATATTCCGGCATCGGGTTCTTGATGCCCGACAGACCCTGTAAGGAGTTTGCCATGCGCAAAGCACTTATTTCAGTAGTTGCAGTACTCGCCCTGGTCGCGCTCGTCGGCTGCGGCGGCGGAGACCCGCCCGCGGCGCCGACCGGATTCGCGCCGAACCAGACGACCGAAGCGTACGCGTACGTCCACGGCGGATACGTCGGACAGGCCGTCGTGACCACCGACGCGAACGGCGCGATCAGCGCGACGCTCGATGAGGCGTTCCTCCCGCACACGCTCGCGATCGTCGACATCAACGCCGCCGAGTGGAACGAAGACAACACCGCTTACTACGTGTCGCGCGGTAATCAGGTCCGCGTCGCGAAGTGGGTCGTCTATAACGGCACGACGTACACCGGCGTGACGGTCGGATCGGGCCTGAGCTACGTTGCCGCGGGCGATGACGGCAGCGCGGCCGGCGGAGCAGACCTGGAGATGACGATCATCCGTAACGAAGCGAACATGAAGGCGTACTTCGAAGGACTGCGCAACGGCGCGTTCCAGACGCTCACGCAGTTCGGCGGCAACCCGACGCCGGTTACGACCACGTCGTTTGGCAGCGTGTTCAAGCGCGGCTCGAACTACTGGCCGCAGGGCATCGGCTGGCAGGGTAACATGGACGCGATCGAAGCGGCCGCTGCGCAGTACGGGATTGCATTCCGCCTCAACGAGATGACCCGCCGCTCCGACAATAACCGCTGGCAGCTTGCCGACGCGGTCACGGGTGCGACGGCGTCCGACTTCCCCGACTACTTCGCGCTGATCCAGCTCGCCGGCGCGCGGCTGAAGATGCAGTAGACGTTCGGACGGCCGCGGCCGCCCGGATCGACGGAAACACCCGGCTTCGGTCGGGTGTTTTTTTTTGCCCACGCGGCCTATAGTGCGGTATGCCGCTGTTCACCGCGCGCGTGCTCGCGAACCAGGAAGTAGCGCACGACTACTATCAGCTCGATTTCTCATGGATTTCCGACGCTCCACGCCCCGTCCCCGGGCAGTTCCTCACGGTCCGCGTCGGTTCGTCGGGGGTTCCGCTCCTGCGCCGGCCGTTCGCGTTCTCCGACGCGGCTGGGGAGCGAGCGTCGATGATCTACTGGAGACGCGGAGATGCGACGCGCGCGATCGCGGGGTACCAGCCGGGAGACGCGATCGACGTGATGGGACCGCTCGGCGTCGCGTTTCCCGAACCAACCGACGGCGCGGTGCCGGTTCTCATCGCCGGTGGAGTCGGCGTCGGGCCTATCCTCTTCCTGGCGAACGCGCTCGCCGCGCGCGCGCCGTACCCGATCCTGCTGATCGGCGCTCGATCTGCGCAGGGACTACCGCGCGTGCGCGTCGATGGACGCGTACAGCTTCGGACCGCGACCGATGACGGCAGCGCGGGATACGCCGGCACGGTGATCGACCTGCTCGACCGCACGCTCGACATCACGGCAGGCGATGTGGAGCTCTACCTCTGCGGTCCGAACCCGATGCTCCGCGCGGGTCACGATCTTGCGGCCAGGCACGGGATACCGGCGTGGGTATCGATGGAGCAGACAATGGGGTGCGCGGTCGGCGCGTGCATGGGCTGCGCGATCCACCTGACCGGTGTCGAGCGGTACGCTCGCGTCTGCACCGAGGGTCCCGTGTTTCGAAGCACCGACGTCGACTGGGAGCGACTGTGATCGCGCTTCGACCGGTGATCGGAGGGCGAGAGCTCGCCAACGTCGTCGGTGTCGCATCGGGCACCTTCGGGTACGGCAGCGAGTACGAACGGCACCTCGATCTGTCGGGTATCGGAGCGCTCTACACGAAGGCGGTCACGATGCACCCCAGGCCCGGTAACGACGTCCCGCGGATCGTCGAAACACCGGCAGGGCTGCTGAACAGCATTGGCCTGGCAAACGTTGGACGCGAGCGGTTCGTCGTGGAGAAGCTTCCCGGCTTCGCGTCGATGCCGTGCGCTGTCATAGCGAATGTCGCCGCGGACTTCCCCGAAGAGTACGCGGAGGTCGTCGCGTATCTGGACGCCAATGACCCCACAGGCGCGCTGTGGGGCTACGAGATCAACGTGTCGTGCCCGAACGTCAAGGCCGGCGGCGTCGCGCTCGGGTCGAACGCGTCGGAGGTGGAGCGGACGACGCGCCTGGTACGAACGGCGACCGACCGGCCGCTCATCGTGAAGCTCACGCCGAACGTAACCGACATCACGCAGATCGCGCGCGCAGCCGAAGCCGGCGGGGCCGACGCGGTGAGCTGCATCAACACGGTCGTCGGCATGGTCATCGACACCGCCCGACGTCGGCCGGTGCTCCCTGCCGGAACCGGGGGGTTGAGCGGCCCCGCGATCCTGCCGATCGGGGTCGCGGCGGTCTACCGGGTCTCGCGTGCGGTATCGATCCCGGTCATCGGTATGGGCGGGATCATGACGACCGACGACGCGATACAGTACCTGATGGCGGGTGCGTCGGCAATCCAGGTCGGGACGGCGAACTTCGTCGACCCGCGGATCGCGACCCGGATGGCAGCCGAGATCGAGCGGTTCGCGATCGACGCGGGCGTCGATTCGATCGAAGGATTTCACTCGCTGCTCGAGCCATCGGGCTGAGCGCCGGGCCACGGGCAGAGCGATCGCAGGACGCAGCGGTCGCACGCGGGATTGCGCGCGGTGCAGCACGCGCGCCCGTGGAGGTTCACTCCCATCGAGAAGTCGGTCTGCATCTCCGATGGAACGATCGCACGTAGCGCGTGCTCGATCGCAACCGGGTTCTTCCCCGATACGAAGCCGAGCCGGTTCGTGACGCGGGTCAGGTGCGTGTCGACGACGACCGACGGCTCACCATAGACAACGCCCCGGATCACGTTCGCGCTCTTGCGCCCCATGCCGGGGATCGTGACCAGGTCCTCCATCGCTCTCGGCACCCCGCCGCCAAACCGGTCTACGATCGCGCGCGCGGCCGCGATGATGTTCCGCGCCTTCGTCCGGTAGAAGCCGGTGCTGTGGACGATCGCCTCCACGTCGGGCGGAGCTGCCACGGCCAGGTCGGAAGGCCGTGGATACCGGGCGAAGAGCTCGGGCGTCACGCGGTTGACCTGCGCATCGGTCGTCTGCGCCGACAGGATCACCGCGATCGTGAGCTCGAACGGCGACGAGTATGTCAGAAGCGGCCGCCGATCGGGATACTCGGCGCACAGCGCACGAGTGACGGCTACGGCCCGCTCGGTCTTATTCATCGTCTCTGGAAGGTATGCACGCGGACGCGCCCGGGAAAGGCCCGATTGACCGCGGGGTTGCGCGCCGCTATACTGTCAGTCTTGCCGGGATGTAGCCTAGTGGCTAAGGCGCCTGCTTTGGGAGCAGGAGATCGCGCGTTCGAGTCGCGCCATCCCGAGTGCATGTCGACCCCGGGTACGCCCGCGGCGGCGTGATTTCAGGTGCGCACAAGGAGGCCTGAGGTTGCCTTCGGACGCCGGAGACAACCCCGGAAACCGTGCGCCCCGACCTGCAGGCGCTCCGCCTGCAGGCTCCATTGCGCTCATAGCTCAGCCGGATAGAGCATCGGCCTTCTAAGCCGAGGGTCCCAGGTTCGAGTCCTGGTGGGCGCGCTCCTTGCCGCCGCGCGTCGGTGGGCGTATTAACACTGGTATAGTCAGGTTTACCCGATCGTGCTACAACCGTAGCGGGAGGCACGATGTTTCGAAGACTGGTTCTCGGGATTGGTTCGCTGCTATGGCTCACCGGGTGTGTATCGTACGGTGTCTACTCGGGCCCGCAGACGGTCGAGCCGGGCGTCACCGAAGTGGGCGTCGGCACGATGCTGGCCCGGTCGTCCGAATGGGGACCGGAGGATCCGGTGGTCGCGCTCGCGGAGACGGCGTTGCTCCTGCGCCACGGGGTCGCGCCGAACTTTGACCTGGGAGCGCGCCTGTGGTTCTTCCCCGTCACGTTCTTCGTGGAGGAGGACCCGGCGATCGGTCTCTACGCGGACGCGCGCTACCGGTTCATCGACGATCGGTGGATGCTCACCGGTAGCGCAGGCGTATCTGCGTTCAGCGCGGGCGGAATGATATCGGTCGGCGCCTACCCTACGATTCTCTTCGGCACCGAGCGCGTCTACGCGGGACTGCGCGGGATTCTGCTGCGCGTGATCACCGACGGCGGCCACTCCGATCCCGACGATCCGCAGCTGTCCGACTGGGCGATCGGCGTCGTGTCGGGGGCTTCGTTCGGCGATCGGTGGGTAGTGCGGCCCGAACTCAACCTCTACCTCCGGGACGTCTTCTCCACGGTTCTGTTGACACCGGGGGTATCGCTCCACCGCAGATTCTGAGAGACTGCACTTCAGAGCAAACTCGGTACACGAGCGCACGGGGGAGGATCGGATGGTAGTCGAGCGCCTGAAAACCGGTGAACGCGCGGTCGGCACGATGATCCGCGTGGTGCGAAATCCGGCGATCGCGTGGATCGTAAGGAACGGCGGCCTCGACTTCCTGATGTACGACGCCGAGCACGGTTCCTACGATACCGAACGATGGGCAGACACGTTCGCGCTGTGCAGAGCGGCAGGGGTCGGCGGGTTCATCCGAGTTCCGGAGCTCTCGCGCGCGTGGGTGTCGAAGGCGCTCGATACGGGCGCCGACGGCGTCATGGTCCCGATGCTCGACACGGTCGAGCAGGCCGAGCGTTTCGTCGAGTGGGCGAAGTACCCGCCTGTCGGCGGGCGCGGCTTCGGCAGCCTTGGCGGCCACACGAACTACGCAGCGATCGCCGGAAGCCCCGCCGACTTCACCGCGACGAGTAACCGTCACACGCTGACGATCGCGCAGATCGAAACCGGAACGGGCGTTGCGAACGTCGACGCGATCGCGGCACTCCCGGGGATCGACGCGCTCCTGGTCGGCCCGAACGACCTGGCGCTGTCGCTCGGTGTGGCAGGCGACCTGATGGGAGACACGGTCCACGACGCGATCGGCCGCGTCGCGGCCGCCGCGAAGAGCCACGGGAAGGTCTTTGGCCTTCACGCCCCGGACGCGCTCCTGGAGCGCTGGATCCCGGAGGGCTGCACGCTCGTGATGAGCGGGCTGGACGCGGCGGTTCTGGGCGCCGGGTTCGCGTCGATCGCAGCGAAGTTCGCAGAGCGGGGACTGCGCGGGGCGGCCGACGCGTGACGTACCGGGTACTCATCCCGCAGGACATCAAACAGGAGGGCAAGGATTACCTGACCGCCCGAGGGTACGAGATCCGGATGGGACATGGCGCCGAGGTCGGCGATATCATTCGGGATGTCGCCGACTGCGACGCGATCCTCGCGCGCACCGCACCGTTGCCGCGGGAGGTCATTGAGGCGGGTACGCGCCTCAGGGTCATCGCGCGACACGGGGTCGGTGTCGACAATATAGACGTCGGGCGCGCGGAGGAACTCGGGATCTGGGTCACGAACGCGCCGGAGTCGAACTCGAACACGGTCGCCGAGCACGCGATGCTGCTGATGCTGGGGCTGGCTCGGAAGATCGTGCCGGTCTTGCGCGAGTTCCGCGCGGGTAACTTCGCGATCAGGAATCCGGAGCGGCGAATCGCAGGCGACGCCGGGATCTTGACGGAGGTTTGCCGATCGCTGGAGCGAAGGCTACTCTGCGGCATGGCGCGCTCGCTGCCACCAGTTCGTGCGCTCCTGTTCGTGGTACTCGTATCGGCCAGGCTCTACGGCGACGTATCGCCCCCGATTTCGCTCGCCGGGACCTGGACAACCGAGCACCCTCGCTCCGATCTGGGCACCGTCCACGTACAGTTCGCTCCTGCGGCGGAACCCATCGAATACCGTGGAGAATCGTATCCGGCGTACACGGTGTCCGTCTGGAAGAACGACGTCGATTCGGCGCGCAAGGTCCGCGAAGGACTGTTCGGTCCGTACACCACAGCAGCCGTTGTCAACGGAACGCAGGGTCCGCTGCTCCTGTGGCGTGCGGACGGCAATGCCGGTCACGAATCGGACGCCTTCAACGCAATCATCCGCGTGGATGGGCGCCGCACGATCCATATAGGGGGAGCCGACCCATCGACACCGCATGGAGACCTGTCGACGGTGCTTCGCCGAAGCGATATCGATCGCTTTCCGGAACGCGCTCACGACTCGATCGATCTCCCCGGCGTGTACCGGTTCCGACACCCGGAAACCGGGGACGTGCACGTCCGCTTCGCCGCTATCGATGCCTCGATCGCGATCGACGGCCGCTCAACTCCGGCCTACACGGTATCGACAGTCGCGCGCGTGGGCGAGTTGGGTTACTCAGCCGTGAGACCGGGGCTCTTCGGTGGTTCATACTCGAACGATACCTACCTCCTGGTCGCGCTCGACTTCACGGACGACGGCACATGGCTCGTCTGGCAGAATCCCGCCGCCACGCGTGTTCGACGCCGCACCCGAATCGTGACGGTGTACGACAACGGCGATATTGGAGTAGCCGACGATGATGACCGATATCGCGAACGATCGGTATTCCGTCGAGTCGATGGGGCCGACGCAATCGTAGCGCCGTACTCCGAGCTCTTACCGATCGAAGGTCGTTTTCGGGTATCTATCGGAGATCTGGTTCGGGAAGTGGAGATAACCCGCAGCGGTGTCGACCTGCAAGGCGAGCACGGCATCGGGTCGCTCCTGTCGATTTCCACGGTCGATGAAGCCGATGGGAGCATCGTACACGGCGGGATCTACCCAGGAGACCCTTTCGGCCACGTTGCCGTTGTGAACGAAGATGGCGCTGGGTTCCTGGTCTGGTACTCCTTCGCGTACGACCGGGCCGAGCGATTGCGCATCGTCGAGCCATCGTCGACCGGATTCGCGACTGATGGTGGGCATGATGGAGAGCGGTTCCTGGTTGCCCGATTCGATCGTCTGAATCAGGACAGCCCGCAACCGGCAGAGGACGAGCCAACCGCATTACCGATGGTCCAGCCGAAGCCCGCGGTCGTGGAGCGCGCGCGGCACGCAGCGACCGAGCTCCTCCGCGCCGTTGTTCCGGAAAGCCTGGAGGGAATGCCACGCGCGCGACGCGGGGCGGTCAGCCCTGCGATTCCACACCTCCCAGATGGTATCGGCGGACTCGAGGGAATACTCACGACGCGGATCGCGCGAGAGATGCTTGAGAGACTCGCGGTGGACCACTATCGATCCCTGCCGTCGGCGACCAGGTCCGAGTGGCAACGGTTCGCGATCTGGTCGTCGGGGACGACCCCGACCGCGCGCAACGTGAGCAGCGCGGGTTACGCAGCCGAGCACGGAATGCTCTCGCCGGAGCTCGATTTTGCGACCACCGTGGTCGAGTACTTCTTTCCCACCCCGTACCGCGACCCGATGAACCGCCTGCGCCACCGGCTTCCGGGCCGGTTCCGCTTCGTCGAATCGCTGTACGGTCCGGGAGGAGAGCAATGGCAGAGTCCTCTCGTACCCCTTGGCGTTTCGGACTGGATCAATCCGGACGACGTCGAGTGGGTCGAGCTCGTGATCACGACGCCTACCGCCACCGCGCCCGAATCGCTCGCGGGTCACCTCTTGCTGCTCATCAAGCGGTACGGCGATTACGAAGACGCTCGAGACTCGATCGTGCTCGGTTTCGTTGGCGTCACTACCCTCGACACCGCTAACCGCGTCGACCAAGTGACCTACGCGTGGCGGGGCATGACGGGCCACTACCGGACAACGGTCGCGCAGGAGACGCTCGATCGCGTGGCTCTGCGCGCGACGCTCACCGAAGCCAGGGACGTCCGGCGGCTACGCCTGCTGCTGTCCACCGATGAGATCAACCGGCTCATCGAACGACTCTGGGAGGTTCGCCGGAGCTTCGAGTACGAGTACCGATTCTTCGATGTCAATTGCGCGAGCATGCTGATGGACACGTTGAACCATGCGCTCGACCCCGACCGCCGCGTCCCGGTTCGGATTCCGGCGGTCGCCCCGCTCTACGTTGCCGCGCATCTGGATCGGCACGGCCTCATCGAGGGCCCGGTCTTCCCCGAACACTGGAGCATCGACAGGAATGCTCGCGTCGCAGAGACGGAAAACGCCGAACTCCGACGCCGCCTGATCGGGAGCCTTGATGCCAGAGTGAACGATGGGAGAATGGCGAGCCCGATCCGCAACGAAGCGGGTTCACTGCTCGACCTTCTGCACTCAGAGATCGATGTGCCGATCGGTACCGACCAGCTTTTCCGGGAGCCGATCATCGGAACCGGCAGCGCTGCTCGCAGTTGGGCGTACGGCAGGTTGGGTGCGATCCTGGCCGAGGCTCTGGACGACGATCGAGACTTTTCGGAGCTGGTGCTCCGGTATCTGTCGAACGCGTTCGATATCGAGCTTGCCCGTGCCTCCCGCGCCGGCCAGGGGCGCAGCACAGCCGGCGCTGCGGGCCGCCGAGCGATGATGGTCGACGTCCGGGAAGAATACGTGCGGGCGCGACTTCTGGAGGTCCAGCGACGCGAACGCGACTCGCTGGAAGTCCGCGGTGTCCGCCTGGCGCAATCTACCGTACGGCTCGCGCTGTCCGATTCCGACGCGGGTCCGTGGATCTACTCTATCGGCGAAGACGCCCGGACGCGGAGGGCAAAGACGATCTCTGACGAGCACGATCGATCCGGCGGCAACCATGGCTACTTCCCTGTTCTTCTCACGTCAAAGCTCTCATTGTCGACGGGTCTGACGCGGGCGTCGCTGGGAGTCGAGGTTGCGCTGTTCGACGAACCGCTCGGCAATACCAGCCGTTACGCGCTGCGTCGGTCGATGCGGCTGTCGCTGTTGTCGGTCGGCATCGGCGCGGAACTGGCGATCAGGAACGGCCAGGTCGACTGGGGAGTGGGGCACAACTCGATCGATGTAACCGGGCGGGTCGCCGAGTACCGGATCGTGCTGACGGGGATCCGCGGACCGTACACGGGCTTCATGAACCACGGGTTCGGCTTCACGGTAATGGATGGACGACTCTCGCTGCGGGACTCCCCGCAAGCGTGGGAACTGAACGCAACCGCACGGGTCGCCGAAGCGATCTACATCCTGAATGTGTTCGAGTCCGGGGACTTTCGACACTACGCAACGCTGTCTGCAGGTTCGGCGTGGATCGTAGACTGGCGGCCGAGCAGTCAGGCACATCGCGTCGAGATTCCGATCACGGCGCAGTTGAAGCTCCAGATTCGGCCGAGCACCTCGGTTCGGGCTGAGGCGCGGTGGATACCGGCGCTCGATACCGGCGGGTCCATCGCCACCGGAGCGTACGGATCAGTAGAGATAGAGCGTTCCTGGTCCAACGTCAGAGCCCGGGCGGAGGTGTCGGCTGCACGGTGAGCGGTCGAGTCCAGCCCGCTTGGCCGGAATCAGAAGAGCAGCACAACAAACTCGTTTTATGATAGGATCCGACGCGACGCGCACGGTCGAGTTGTGGCCCCGACGTCCCAGGAGGTGAAGATGAAGCGACGAGCCATATCGTTTGTCCTCTGCGCATTCGTGACGCTCGCTCCGGTGTTTGCGGCTGACTCGCTCGCGGCCACGACACAGGAGTCGACCGACGATACAACCGATCAGACGACACGCCAATCGTCAGACCAGACGACCGAAGGCAGCGCGGAGAGCACAGCCGAGATCGGCGCCGCGTCCGCAGTGGTCCTTACCGTGGTCGGCGCCGCGGTGGCCGTCGGAATCACCGTCGTCGGTGTCATATACGTTATCCGCGTGAGCGAAGTACGGATGCAGAATGTGATCGCGCTCCAGGATCAGATCTACTCCGGATACGGTCCCGACTACGACTTCGTCATCAATGAGCTGGGAGTGACCGGCGAACAGCTCGCGCGCGCGAACGACGAACTCGTCGTCGCGGGCTACGCTCTAGACACGCATCAGGACGCGGCCGACTTTCTGCTCGCTCTGCTGCAACGACTCGATATCGCCGTGGAAGTTCAGACTGCGAATGCGAACTAGCGGCCCCGCGCGCGAGCAGAGCTGCATATCGACTCATGATCTTCGATTGGGGTAGGCGGCATCCGACCGGTGTGGCACGGCTGTAGCCGGGGCACTATCTGCGGTCGGATCGGGGCTGCTGGTCACCGGGCCGGCCGACCGCCTGAGGGGGCATCGGCCGGCGACCGCATGTCTTCGGTACCGCCGCGGCGATCGACGCGCTACCGCAGATCGAACCGGTCCAGGTTCATGACCTTCGCCCACGCGGCGACAAAGTCATCTACGAACCGCTCCTTCGCGTCCTCGCTCGCGTAGACCTCGGCTATCGCGCGAAGCTGCGAGTTCGACCCGAAGACCAGATCGACCCGCGTGCCGGTCCATTTCAGGGTGCCGGTCGCGCGGTCGCGGCCTTCGAAGAGCTCCTGCGACTCATCGGTCGGTTTCCATTCGGTCCGCATGTCGAGCAGGTTCACGAAGAAGTCGTGGGTCAGTACGCCGGATCGCTCCGTGAGCACGCCGTGCGTCGAACCGCCGGTGTTGGCAGCCAACGTGCGCATCCCGGCGACCAGCACCGCCATCTCCGGCGCGGTGAGCGTCAACAGGTGCGCCCGGTCGAGCAGAAGCTCCTCGGTCGGGCGGTCGTGCGACTTGCCGACGTAATTGCGAAAGCCGTCCGCGGTCGGCTCGAGCGGCTTGAATGCGTCAGCGTCGGTCCACTCCTGCGTCGTGTCGGTTCGCCCCGGAGCAAACGGCACGGTGACGTTGTAGCCGGCGTCCTTCGCGGCTTTCTCCACCGCCGCGCACCCGGCAAGCACGATCAGATCGGCGATCGACACGCGCGTGCCGCCCGACTGCGC
>SKVA01000087.1 GCA_007129695.1 Spirochaetaceae bacterium
GGGTCAGGTCAGGCGCAGTTCCGGGTTCTTTTCCATTGCGAGCACCTGCCCGACGTGCAGCGGTGAAGGCACGATCGTTGAAAAGCCATGCACCAAGTGCGGTGGCTCGGGCCGTCTGAAGAAGAACCAGAAGATCAACGTGTCGATCCCTGCGGGCGTGGAAGACGGCAGGCGTATCCGGATCCCCGATCAAGGAGACGCTGGGCCAAAGGGTGGGCCCGCGGGGGATCTCTATGTCATGGTCAGGATCGACGGCCACGAGTTCTTCGAGCGCGACGGCTACGATGTCTACTGCGTCGTGCCGATCACCTTTACACAGGCGGCGCTTGGTGGCGACATCAACGTCCCCACACTCGAGGATCGGCGTGTCAAGGTGAAGATCCCCGCCGGCACCCAGAACAACAAGATTCTCAGACTACGCAACGAGGGCATCCCGCAGTCGGGAACGAGCCGGCGTGGCGACATGTACATCCGGATTCTGGTGACGATTCCGCAGCGGTTGTCGGGTCGGGAGAAGGATCTGCTGAAGGAGCTTGCGTCGCTCGAGGATGACAACTCGAGTCCGAAGCCGATCCCACTGGCGGATCTCAGGTAGCGATGGCACGCGGTAAGCGACGACGGCGGCTGATGCTCTCGGGGCTCGAGTCCCGAATGGTAGTGCTGTTCAGCGCCGCAATCGCGCTTGCCGTGCTGGTGGTTACCCTCACGACTGCTCTGGTCATAGTGCTTCAACAGTCTGCGGGAGCGTCGGCCGAAGAGTTCGTGATCGTCTACCGTCGATCCGGGCGGATCGAGCCCGTCGAGCGCGACGGACGGCTCGTTGAGACGCGCACGTCGCGGACCGACGCCGTTCGCCAGACGACTCGCAGCGCGCTTATCATCCCAGTACTGCTTGTCAACAACGTTGTGCTGATCGTACTGCTCGGCATCGTCGGCATCCGCTATGCACGACGGTTCGCCGGACCGATCTACCGAATATCCACCGACATTCGCCATGTCCTTGCCGGCGACCGTTCGGTACGGATCAACCTCCGCAAGACCGACGAGCTACGCGAGTTTGCCCAACGGATCAACGGGCTTCTGGACGCGCTCGAGCGGGCGCACCCCCGAACCGACGCATAGGAGTCGATGCACAAGAATACGTTTCGACCGCCGGACCCGCTGCCGACAATCTCAGTGTGAAGACTACGCACCAGACACTCCGTCGCGCGGTTATCGCCGCGCTGCTTGTCGCCGCGTCAGTGGCGTCTGTTCCCGGCGATCAGCTACGTATCCGTCGGGAGCCGGCATCCTGGCAACGCTTTCCGGTCGAAGAGTATGGCGACGAATGGTTGACGCTCGACCGGAATAGGGATGGGCGCGTCGATTACGCGGTTCAGGTCAACGACCGTGGCCACAAGCTCCGTGAGGCGATGGACTTCAACTACAACGGCTACATGGACAACTTCTACTTCTACACCGACGGTGAGCTCACTCGGCACGAGATCGACTCGAACTCCGACCAGCAGATCGACATCTGGGTATACCTGTTCGAGGCGATCTACATCAGGATGTGGGAGCGCGACACGAACCATGACGGCTACATCGACCAGCGAGTGGACTACGAGAGTTGAGCGAGTACGTCACCTCCACGCGTGGTATTCGTGAGGCGCTCGCATCCAGGACAGGCGGGGCGTGTCTGTACGTGACCGGCGACGCACCGTTGACCGCAGAGCTTGTAGCCGAGGCTCGCGCGGGTGGAGTACGCGTTGAGCGTGTTACCAGAGCGGAGCTTCGGCGGCGTGCTGCGAACGCGCACAGTGCCGTCCTTGCGCTCGAAACGATACCGACGTCGCAGCCGGTTGCCCTCGCGGATGCGCTTGCGTCGACCGACGGTGATGCCGTGATCCTCATTCTTGACCATCTTACCGATCCGCAGAACCTGGGTGCGATTCTCCGTTCGGCCGATCAGTTCGGCGTGGCGTTCGTAGTGATGCCGACTCGCCGCAGCGCACCGATCTCAGCCGTCGTTATCCAGGCGAGCGCCGGGACCGCGCAGCACGTCGTGACGGTACCGGTGCCCAATATCGCGCGGTCGGTCGACCTGATCAAGGAGTCGGGCTTCTGGGTCTACGGGGCCGACATGACCGGAGAGGCGGTGCACAAGGTCGGTTTCTCCGGGAAGGTTGCGCTGATTCTGGGCAGCGAGGGCAGCGGCATCTCCCGACTCGGTCGTGACCGGTGCGACAAGCTGGTACGGATTCCACGGACGGGAAGGGCGGATTCGCTGAACGTATCGGTTGCGTGCGGGGTGCTGCTCTACGAGGTCCGAAGGGCTCAGGGATGGCTCGATTCGCGATGAGGCGCCACCGTCGGGCTCGCCGCGTCAGTTACCGAAGACTCTCCCGCCGATATCGGGACGCAGCCACGAGCCAGGAAAGGTCACGTCCTTAGCCGTGCGGTACGCGCGTGCGCGTGCGCTGAGCAGGCCCTGCCCCATTCCGACGACGGTGAAACATCGTCCTCCGCCCGTACGGATCGTCCCGTCGACTCGGCTGGTCGACGCGTGGAACACGAGCGCTTCGTCATCGGGAGTGGCTGGAATCGTGTCGACGGGCAGTCCGGTAGGGTAATCAGACGGGTACCCAGGCGCCGCGACCACCACTGCGAGCGCCGACATCTTCGATATCGTTGGCGCGTACGAAGCGATTGAACCGCTGACCATCGCGTCGAACAGGTCGACCAGATCCGAGTCTATCAGCGGGAGAAGCACCTGCGCTTCCGGGTCGCCAAAGCGGACGTTATACTCGAGCACCCGCGGCCCGTCTTCGGTAACCATGATTCCGAAGTAGAGGATGCCCCGGTACGTCAGACCGGCGTCGGACATACCGCGATAGGTGGGCTCTACGACTTCAACGACGATACGATCCCACGTCTTTGCGTCGAGCCACGGGACCGGACAGATAGCGCCCATCCCACCCGTGTTCGGCCCCGACCCGCCAACGCCTGCCTTCTTGTAGTCGGTACACGCGGGCAGCAACAGATGCGATCGTCGGTCCGAGACTCCGAAGACCGAAACCTCGTACCCGCAA
>SKVA01000485.1 GCA_007129695.1 Spirochaetaceae bacterium
CGTGCTCAGGGTCGAAACCCGACGGGGCGATCCGACCAAGCACGTGGAGGAACCCGTCTGCGTCCATCGTGCCAATGTCACCTGTGCGCAGCCACACCCTGCCGGAGTCGTCGGCGCGCAGCCGATCGGGCGAGTCATCGCTCCAGTACCGCGACATAACGGTTGGCCCGCTCACGACGATTTCGCCTGGAATGCCCGCCGTCACGAATGCGGGCGGGGCGTCCCAGCCGCAATCAGAGGCGACCGGTCGAGCGATCGCAATCAGCGTATCAGGGTAAGGAATCCCGACACTGCCCGCGCGTGACGCCTCGTCGGGTTCGGTCGCGCACGCGGCGACCGTTTCCGACAGCCCGTACCCCTCGCGGATCGTCACGGCGCCGCCTCGACTGCGCACGATCGCCTCGAACGCGTCCCGAACCGCGCGAGGAAGCCGCGCCCCGCCGGAGAACGCCCCCATGAGGTTGCTGTGATCGGCCTTGCGGAAGCTCCGCTCGCGGATCAGGAGCCCATAGGTGTCGGGACCGGCGACGATGAACTCCGGTTTGGTCCTGCGGATGAGCGCGGCGAACGACGATCCGGTCGGGTACGGCAACAGCGCCGTGCGCGCGCCGCACACGAGCGGAGCGTGAATGAGCGCCGCAAGCCCGAGTCCGTGGGACGGCGCCACAGCGCCGACGACACGCTGTCGCGCCAACAGCGGCCCCTGGACCTGCGTCTGGAGCGCCGCCGCGTTGAACTGCCGGTCGGCGTGAACGACACCGCGCGGTGGGGCGGACGACCCGCTCGTGTAGAGGACCACCGCGGGGCTGCCCGGCCGACGCAGCTCACGGTGCGGCGGCACATCCGCGTGCGCGAGTCGCCGAAGCGATGCCCAGGAGAAGACCGGGGCCGTCTCGGATACCGTATCGGTCCTGCCGCCCAGACCCGATAGTGTCGAGCGCAGCGAACCATCGGCAAGCCGGAACCGATCCGCGCCGATAGTGCGCGCCGCCCGACGCGACAGGTAGTCTTCGAGCCGGCACGATATGTAGCCGCGCGGACGCTCGGTCGAGCGTTGGTGCCGCGCGACGAAGACCTGAAGACCGAGCAGGTCGGCGTGCATCGCGGCGACCCAGTTCGGCGTGAAGTCGTTCAGGAAGCACGATAGCTGTTCCGATCCGGAATCGACGTCGTAGAACGATACGATCGCCCCGATGCGGTTCGCCGCGTAGAGCAGAACCGGTACGTGAGGGATGTTCGGCAGCAGCACGCCGAGTCGATCCTCGGATCGAACCCCGACGCTCCACATCGCAGTCGCGACGGTGTCGACCGCACGCGCGAGCTCGCCGTACTTGATCCGCTGTCGAGCGAACTCCACGGCGGTCGAATCAGCGTGCGCAGATGCGGAGTCCATGAACAGTTCATACATCGTCCGGTCAGGATACTCGATCGATGCGGGAATCTCGCCGTAGAATGGTAGCCACGGATGGTCGGACATGCCCGTCTATACTACCTGTGGGCCGGGTGAAAAGAAAGGCTCGTCGTGATACGCTCGGCGAGTGCTCCTGTGTGGAATCGACGAAGCCGGTAGGGGACCAATCGCGGGCCCGGTCACCGCTGCCGCGGTTATCCTGTCGCCCGATCTCCCGATCGAGGGACTGGCCGACTCAAAAACGCTCTCGGCCGCGCGGCGCGGCGCGCTCGCGAGGCGCATCCGTGTGGACGCTGTGGCGTGGGGAGTCGGATGGGCGAGCCACTTGGAGATCGACGAGCTGAACATTCTGGAGGCGACGCACCGCGCGATGGCGCGCGCGGTTGCGTCGATGGAGCAATCGCTCAGGGTGCGGCTGCGCGCCGAACACGATGCGTCGAGCGGGCCCGGAATCCGGCTCTACCGAGCCGTCGTCGACGGATCGTGCGTCCCGCCCCTGCCGGCGGAAACGACTGCCGTCGTGCGCGCGGATGCGACGATTCCCGAGGTCATGGCCGCGTCGATCCTGGCCAAAGAGGCGCGCGACGCGTGGATGGTCGCGTACGACCGGATCGATGAACGCTACGGGTTCGCGCGGCACAAGGGGTACCCGACCGCGGAACACCGCCTCCGGCTCACGGTCGCCGGGGCCTGTCCGATCCACCGTCGGTCGTTCGCTCCGGTAGCGGCTTTGTGCCGGCCCGTCGCCGCTGCAGAAACTCGATGACCTTCTGCATTCCCTTTTCGAACGACGGGATGTCTTCGTCGAACAAGACCACCTGATGGCGCTCGAAGTCGGAATCTCCGTGCTCCTTGCTTTCGACGATCGTGAGGTACAGATCTCCGAGCCGGTTTTCCTTGACGTTCAGAAAATAGGTTCGCCGGTCGCTCTTGCTCGGAACGCGACACGTGAACACCTCGCCTCTTTGACCCATTCACGAATGCTACTACACATCGACGCCGCGGTCAAAGCCAGGCATTGACTCACCGGGGCGGTGTTGGTATTTCTATACGCAACGCGACTGTCGTATAATGGTATTACCCCAGCCTTCCAAGCTGGTGACGCGAGTTCGATTCTCGCCAGTCGCTCTTACTTAGTAGACAATGCAGAGCGCTCAATTCTGGTTCCCCTGCCCGCGTTCGAGGATGTCGTGTGATTCCCGCCACCGCGTGGTAGGGTGACCCTCGTGATCATCGACTCGATAAGCGACGGAGCCGCCCGCCTCGAAGACGAGCAGGGACGGCTGTTCACCGTGCCCGACTCGTGGCTGCCGGATCAGTGTCACGAAGGATCGGTGCTGTCGGTGTCCACGGAATCCACGACCGACGGCACCGCGATCCGGCTCACCATCGACCACGGGGCCGAAGCGGAGCGGCAGCAGACAATCGCCGCGAAGCTCGATCGTCTGCGAAAACGGGGGCGGGCCTGAAACGCGGGCTGACTACCCTGCTCTGCCTCGTTCTTGCTGTTGCTGCCGGCTGGGCGTCCTACCTTGAGGTTCACTTCGTCGACGTTGGTCAAGGGAGCGGCGTGATGCTTCGAACTGAGCACGCGGTCGTTGTCGTCGACGCGGGCGGCACGAGCGTCATGGCCGACTATCTGTCCGCACTCGGCGTCAC
>SKVA01000023.1 GCA_007129695.1 Spirochaetaceae bacterium
GGCGTCCCATCATCAGATGTGGCTCCTGTCCATAGACCCACGCGCCGAGCGCCAGATCCTCTGCTCGTACCGTCCACTGAGTGAAAACAGACCTCGCTCAGATAGAATCACGACTCCATTATCGCATCCTTCTGCCCCGAAAGGGCATTCACGCGTGTGCAATTTTCGCATCGATGGTACTGGATTCCCGCGGCGCACAGACCACGGTCACGATCGGCACCCAGGACTGTTTCGCGCGTGCGATCCGTCTTCGCGCACCTTCACCCGTGACCGACCCACCGCAGCGGACCGCCTCCGCGCAGCTGGGTACGGAGTCCCAGCTGTGCTGCATGGTGCTGGATGTGCCGGATGGTGTAGACGTGGAGCTCCGCGCGTGGCTCCGGGCGCCACGAGAAACCTGACGGCCCGGCGAGGCTCGCTTCGGTCTCCTCCGCGAGGACCGTCTTCGCCTTCGCGATGCAGTACTCGAGATACTAGCGACACGACCGATCCCCGTGGGAAGTCTATCGCAGCGGAGGCTCAACCGCTATCGCACGCCTCAGGATGCTCGGATCCCAGACCTGAACCTCGAAGGCGAGGTCCTGGACGTCCCTGTTGCGCGCGAACACTTCCGCGACCTCGGTGATGTGGAAGACGGTGCCTTGATCGCGCAGGATCGGCATCGCCGGTGCGGGATCTCCCGCATCTGGTGGGCACCTCTCTGAGTAGGAGCGGTGACTGTCGAACACCGTGAAGCTGACGTGAGCGGTGTCTGCGATCTGGGCCAGGTCGATCAGAAGGTATCGCGTGCGGGTCTCTCCGTGCCCCCGCCGCTGTTCCAGGTCCCGGTCAACCGTATCGAGGTCCAGGTTCGGGCGAAGGTAGAAGAACACCGGGTGCATCGACGGAGGCTTGCCGTACTTCGCCGTGAACTCGTCGTGCATGATCTGTTCGATGGACTCGCGCCTTCGCATGTACGCCGCGCGGTGCCCAACGGCGAAGCGTCCGCCGTACCAACCCTCGGCATCGACGATCTGGTCAAGGACCGCCTCCCGCTGATCGGGAGGGTACATGGTCACGGTCCGGAACATGTGCTCGGGGGACGTATAGAAGTGAAGCATGAGCTGGAGATTCGGCTGTGGGATACGCACGGCTGGCCAACCGCCACCATGGAATCACGAACCGCGTTCATGCACAAGGTGGTTCGGTCGTCGCGTTCCACCGCTGGCCCGCCGGTGACAAACTTGGATTGACTGCGTCGCTCTGCGGGATCAGATTGACTATATGACAGTGGTAGATGTGCACGAGGCGAAGACCAGGTTCTCGTCGCTCCTTGAACGCGCGCACAACGGCGAGGAAATCGTGCTGGCGAAGGCGGGCAGGCCCTACGCCCGGCTCGTTCCGCTCGAGCCGCCGCCGCAGCGGGTGCCGGGACGATATCGGGACGCGATTCCGCAGAGTTTCTACGAGCCGCTTCCTGACGAGGAGATCGGAGACGGAGCTCGACATCGCGAGTGATTGTAGCGACCGATCGCCCGTGTCTCCGGCCGCGTCTATCGGTATATTGGGCGCATGCAACGAGTACCGCTCTACCCCTGGCACGTCGACGCGGGCGCGAAGATGGCGCCGTTTGCCGGGTGGGAGATGCCGATCCAGTACCGGACCGGTTCGATCGACGAGCATCGGCTCGTGAGGCGGAGCGCCGGGCTGTTCGACGTGAGCCACATGGGGCGTCTGGAGGTCACCGGGCCCGGTGCGGCAGCGTACCTCGACCGGCTCGTGTCCAGTTCGATTACGAAGCTCGGCGTGAACGAGTCTACCTACGGGCTGCTCTGTAACGAGTCCGGCGGTGTGATCGACGATCTGTTCGTCTACCGCCTGGCCGAACGCTGGCTCGTGGTCGTCAACGCATCCAACGCTCAGAAGGACACCGCATGGTTCCGGTCGCACCTGCCCGACTCGGGCGTGACGCTCACCGATACTTCGGACGCGACCGTCATGTTCGCGTTCCAGGGCCCGCACGCGATCGCGCTCCTCGACCGCGACACCAACGGCACCGCGTCGGCGATCGAGCGGTTTCACGCCGCGCTCATCGACGTGTGTGGCGTGCCGTGCACGGTCGGGCGGACCGGCTACACCGGTGAGGATGGCGTCGAGCTCTTCGCCGCCGCACACGACGCCGAGCGGCTGTGGACCGGGATCCTGGCGCTTGCAGACCGGCACGGCGTCGAGGCGGGACCGATCGGGCTCGCCGCGCGCGACAGCCTCCGGTTCGAGCCCGGCTTCCCGCTCTACGGACACGAGCTCGATGAAGACACCTCTCCCGTCGACGCTCGGCTGACGTGGGCGTGCGACCTGGATACCGACTTCATCGGTCGCGACGCGATCGTCGAGCGCAAACGCGCCGGCGCGTCGCGGAAGCTCGCGACCGTGATCATGGAGGAGCGCGGCGTTCCGCGGCAGGGATGCGACGTCTACCACGGGGACCGACGCGTCGGCGTCGTGACTACCGGTCTTTACGCTCCCACAGTCGACGCGTTCTGTGCTAATGTCTACGTGGAATCAGAGCTTGCCCGCACCGGTGCGATCGTCCACGTTGAGATCCGTGGCGATCGCAAACGGGCAGTCGTGGCGAGTCGACCACTGTACAAGCCGGCGTACCGGTAAGGAGCAGAGCATGACGTTCAGGGATGATGTGAAGTACCAGGAATCGCACGAATGGGCGCTCAAGGATGACGACTTGGTCATCGTCGGAGTCAGTGACTACGCGCAGGATAGCCTCGGCGACGTGGTCTACGTCGAGCTACCCGACGTCGGCGACGTGAAGAAGAAGGGCGACAGCTTCGGCGTCGTCGAAAGCGTCAAGGCCGCGAGTGACGTCTACATGCCCGTCAGCGGCGAGATCATCGAGATCAACGCCGATCTGGATGACAACCCGTCCAACGTCAACGACTCGCCGTTCGACAGCGGGTGGCTCATCAAGATCAAGCCGAGCGATCCGTCCGAACTGAGCGCGTTGATGAGCGCGCAGGAGTACAAGACCTACACCGAGGGACTCGAAGACTAAGGTCCCCGCAGAGGAGCCACCGTGGCCTACATAGGAAATACCGACGCCGACCGCCGGATCATGCTCGACCGGCTCGGTCTGTCGTCTGTTGACGATCTGTTCACCGACATTCCGGCCGAGCACCGCTTTCCGGAGCTCGAGCTTCCGCCGGCGCAGACCGAACTCGAGTTGCTTCGCGATATCGAGTCGCTCGCGGCGCAGAATGCCGCGGGCAGTGGTATGCTCAGCTTCGTCGGTGCAGGAGTATACCGCCACTTCATCCCTGCGATCGTATCGTATCTGAGCGGTCGCGGAGAGTTCGCGACCGCGTACACGCCGTACCAGGCGGAGGCCAGCCAGGGCACGGTGCAGACGATCTTCGAGTACCAGAGCATGGTTGCCGATCTGCTGGGAATGGACGTCGTCAATGCATCGCACTACGACGGTTCCACGGCTGTTGCGGAGGCGGCGATCATGGCGGTCCGCTCTACGCGCGGCCGCTCGCGGGTGGTTCTTTCGGGTACGCTCCATCCGGAGTACATCCAGGTAACGCGGACCTACCTCAAACCACAGGGAATCGCTATCGATGTCGTCGATCCACCCGAAGCCGCCGGTGCCACCGGTCCCACCAGCGAGAGCCTGCTGGCCGCTATCGGCGACGATACCGCGTGCCTGATCGTGCAGAACCCCGACTTTCTGGGGCGCTACGTCGACCTCCGCGGGTTCGCCGATGAGGTACACGCGCGCGGCGCGCTTCTGGTCGTTCACGTCGATCCGATCGCGACCGCGCTCTTCACGAGCCCCGGCGCGCTCGGCGCCGACATCGTGACCGGCGAAGGCCAGCCGCTCGGGATACCGCTCAGCTATGGCGGACCCTACCTGGGGATCTTCGCCGCGCGCAAGGAGCTCGTCCGCAAGATGCCGGGCCGGCTCGCCGGTCAGACCACCGATACCACCGGCGCGCGCGGGTTCGTGCTGACGCTCAACACGCGCGAGCAGCACATCCGCCGCGACAAGGCGACCAGCAACATCTGCACGAATCAGGGGCTGATGGCGTTGCGCGCGACGATCTACCTGGCAGCGATGGGTCCCAAGGGCCTCACGGAGGCGGCGCGCCTGTGCTACCAGAACGCACACCACGCTGCGCGTCTGCTCGCACAGATTCCAGGATGCTCGGTCCTGCCCGGTGCGACTTCACCGGGCGCCGCACCCGCCGACGTCTTCTTCAAGGAGTTCGTGCTCCGCACGCCGGTTCCGGCCGCCGACGTGATCGAGCGCGCCGCCGACGCGGGAGTGATTCCGGGGCTCGCGCTCGACCGCTACTACCCGAAGCGGACGCACGAGATTCTGATCGCGGTGACCGAGGCGTATTCGCGCGCCGACATTGAACGGCTCGCCGACGCGGTCCGCGATGCGGTCACCAAGTCAGCCGACGCGCCCGCACGCAAGGAGGCCGTCCGATGAGCTCGTTCCGGTTCGATTCTCCGATTCCGCCGCTACTCTACGAGATCAGCCGCACCGGGC
Source organism: Spirochaetaceae bacterium (assembly GCA_007129695.1). Lineage (GTDB taxonomy): Bacteria > Spirochaetota > Spirochaetia > DSM-27196 > SLST01 > SLST01. The sequence continues at coordinate 4,550 of SKVA01000023.1, forward strand.
GCCGCGCGGTGCTCCTGCCCGAATCCGACGTTCCCGAAACTCCGCTTCCCGACCACCTGGTCAGGTCGGACGCCGACGAACTGCGGCTCCCGGAGGTCAGCGAACAGGACGTCGTGCGGCACTTCACGAAGCTGTCGCACGCGAACATGTCGATCGACACGAACTTCTACCCGCTCGGCTCGTGCACGATGAAGTACAACCCCAAGATCAACGAAGCGGTCGCGGCGCACCCCGGTTTTGCCGGGCAGCACCCGCTCGGTCGGGTCTCCGACACGCAGGGCGCGCTCGCGGTGATGTATCGGCTTCAGCACATGCTCGCCGAAATCTCGGGCTTCTCCGCGGTCAGCCTGCAGCCGGCCGCCGGCGCGCAGGGAGAGCTGACCGGCATCCTGATGATCCGCGCGTACCACGAGTCGAACGGCGACACGCGCCGGACGAAGATCCTGGTTCCCGACAGCGCGCACGGAACGAACCCGGCAACCGTCACGATGGCCGGCTACGAGACGGTCGAAATACCGTCGAACAGCCGAGGTACCGTCGACCTTGACGCGCTGCGCGCCGCGTGCGGAGACGACGTGGCCGGGCTCATGATCACGAACCCGAATACCGCCGGCCTGTTCGAAGAAGACATCGTCGCGATCGTCGACGCGGTGCACGAGTGCGGCGGACTGGTCTACGGCGACGGCGCGAACTTCAACGCGATCCTCGGCATCGTGCGCCCCGGCGACATCGGCGTCGACGTGATGCACTTCAACCTGCACAAGACGTTCAGCACGCCGCACGGCGGCGGTGGCCCCGGCGCGGGCCCGGTCGGCGCGGCGCCGATCCTTGCGCCGTACCTGCCGGGACCGGTCGTCACGCGCGGCGGCACCGACGACGGCGACTATCGCCTTACGATGCCCGATCGATCGATCGGACGACTCAAATCGTTCCACGGCAACTTCGGTATGCTGCTGCGCGCGTACGCGTATATCATGATGCACGGTGCCGACGGGCTGCGCGCTATCAGCGAAAACGCGGTCCTCAACGCGAACTACCTGCGCGTGTTGACCGAGCGCGCGTTCCCGGTGAAGTTCAAGCGCACGTGCATGCACGAGTTCATTTCGGTAGGCAGCGTCTACGACGGCGTGTCGACGATGGACGTCGCGAAGCGGTTGCTCGACTACGGCTTCCACGCGCCGACGGTCTACTTCCCGCTCATCGTCAAAGACGCGCTGATGATCGAGCCGACCGAAAGCGAGAACCGCGAAACGCTCGAGGCGTTCGCCGACGCGCTCCAGGCGGTAGCCGACGAAGCGCAGAGCAACCCCGACCTGCTCCACGACGCACCGCACACGACTCCGCTGCGCCGCCTCGACGAAGTCTCGGCGGTCCGTAACCTGGTGCTCCGTTACCAGCGGTAGGCGACGATCGCGCTGTCCTCGCCGGTGGCGGCCACCCTGTCCGGCGGGTCACCGTCGATCTCTGCGGTCAGCCGCGCGCACGCTTCCTTGAGCGCCTCGAGCTCTGGCACTCGCTGCCAGTAGACCGTCGCGCGGAGCACCAGGAGCGACGCCAGGAGGCTGCGCAGCGTGTAGTAGACCAGGCACCGCGCAAGCGCCCCGTGTCCCGTGCCGCCCGGTATCCGCGCCGACGGGCCGCCTTCGTTCAGCAGCGACAGTTCCAGCGCGTCCGACAGCAGGCGCCGCGACCGTTCACGCTCGCCGCAGCACAACAGACCGATGTACGCCCGGATCGCCGCGCTGACCACCTCCTCGACCGACACCACGAAGCCGTCCATACCTGCCTCCGTGATGATATCGTCGCAAAGGCGCATGCTGCTTCAACTCTTGCACAGTCCGGTGCAGAACCCGATCGCGAGCCGCCTACCGCCGCCTCTCGGCGATGAGCTCCTGCAGGCGCGTCGGGCGGTCGGTGATGATTCCGTCGACGCCCAGGTCGATGAGCTCGATCATCTGTTCGTCGCTGTTGATCGTCCAGTAGTGGAGCGCCATACCGCGCCGAGCGATGTCCCGGCGCAGCCGGCGCGACGTCAGGTCGATCGTGACCGGGCCCACGTCGAAGCTGACCGGCAGGTTGAAGACGCTGAATGGCGTCGCTCTGTTGAGCGCGTGGAGGCCCAGGACGTGCGGCACGTAGAAGCGCACGACCTCACCCATCGATCCCGACATCGTCACGCGACCTTCGGAGACCGACCGGAAGTGCTCGAGAGGCGATCGATTGAACGACGCGACCACGACAAGGTCCTCGCGGCCGAACTCGCGGATCAGACCCCAGAGCACCTCGGCCGCGATCGCGCCGCGCTCGTCGTCGTCCTTGATCTCGATGAGCATCGGCGTTCCGGGGTAGGTCTCGAAGAGCTCGCGCAGGCTCGGCACGTACGCGCCGACGCCGATGAACGGGTTGCGCGCCGGATCGCGAATCGGGCGGCGGTGTTCGTCCTCGAGCCCGTAGCCGGCGTCGAGCGCGCGGATCTCTGCGTAACTCATGTCGGCCACCCGGCCCGTTCCGTTGGTCGTCCGATCGACCGTGTGATCGTGAATGACGGCCAGGCGGTTGTCGGCGGTGAGCACGACGTCGAGCTCGAACACATCGACGCCGATCTCGTGCGCGTGCGCGAACGCCAGGTTGGTCTCACTCGGTCGCTCCTGGTTTCCGCCCTGATGCGCGATCACTCTCGGCATACCGTCGCCGTCGGCCAGCCAGTGCGACGCGATGTCGTGCGGGCTTCCGCGGAGGACCGCCATGAATACCCACGCCACAGCCACGATGGCAAGTACGACGCCGACGATCTTCCCGGTTCTACGCATGCCTCACTTCTACCGTGTTCGCGGCGACGCGGCAAGCCCCGTGGTCAGTTCACGCCGAACTGCTCCAGGTACGCCCTTCGCTCATCGATGATCGTTGGCATCCCGCGATCGTTCATCCTGCGGATGAACTCATCGAACTCGGCGTCGAAATCGGGCTCGGTTATCATCCTGACCCAGTAGCGCTCGGCGATCCGGATGAGCCCGGGACCCTGTCGTGACATCGCGTTCATCCTCGACTGGAACACCGGCTCCTGGAAGCTGTGCTCAAGCGCCATCGCCAGCGCTCGGCTGTCATTGCCGGAGAAATCGTTGACCCGGAACTGCTCGCGAACCGCGGTCGTGATGGTCGGGCCGAACGGATAGTCGCCCAGGATCCGGAGGCTCTCGCTGATGTAGCCGAAGGTATCCGCGTAGCGTTGCAGGTCGCCGAAGACCGGAAGCCCGTCGCGAATCGTGTGCTGTTCCCCGGTCCGGCCAAAGGCCAGCGTCCACGCGTTCTCCCGCTCGAGCATCCAGTTCATGTACGCGACTGCGGCTTCGGGGACACGCGACCGGCGCGGGCTGAACAGGTAGAAGCGCGTCGGCAGATAACGGAGGTTACGGTAGACGCCGTCGGGACCCGGGAACACGTCGACCGGGACGAACTCGGCCCCAGGGACGTTGCGCGCGAGGTTCAGCGCAACCGACCCGCTGTTCTGCGCGTAGAGGTAGTCCCACGGCACGTGGATGAACCCGACGCGCCCGTTCACGACGTGCCGCGTCTTGATATCAAAGCTGTCGGTCGCGAACTCGCGCTCGATCAGCCCTTCCTGATAGAGCCCATGCAGCCACCGCATGAAGTCGCGGAATCCGTCGCGTACCGGCCACAGCGATCCCATGTTCGCCGCAGGATCGTGATCCAGGAACGAGTACATCGGGTCGAAGAGCTTGAAGTCCGAATCGAACACCGTACCCGGGTCATCGGTGAACCACCCCCACGGGCGCAGCTCGGCGGCGGGCACGTTTCCGGGGTTCCGGTCCTTGAACGCGCGGAGCGCGGCGGTGAGCTCGTCGCGGTTGGTGGGTATGCCCAACCCTAGCGCGTCCAGCCAGTCCTTGCGGATGAACGACGTGTAGCGCGCATCGATCTCGCGTCTGCTCGGAATCGCGAACTGAACGCCGTCGATCTGTCCCAGGCGGAGGTGGTCTTCGCCCAGCACCGTCCGGATGTTCGGCCCGTACTCTGGAAGATACTGGCCCAGATCGTGGAGTCCTCCGTCGGCGGCGAACTTCATGAACAGAAGCCGCCCATGTGTGAACGCAAGATCGGGTGCCGTGTTTGTCGCCATCATGACCGTGTGGCTCACCATCGAGCCGCCCTTCGGCACGTACTGCACGTCGACGCCCAGCTTCGCCATCTCATTCTGAACGAACTCGGTCCACGGGTTATCGGTGAGCCGTCCCTGATCGCGCGGTACCTCGGCACGTTCGACGATCATCACGCGAAGCCTCGCGTGTCCTTCGGAGCCGCCACCGGCGAACACCGTAACCGTGCACAGAGCCAGAAGGCCAATCGTTGCGAATACTCGTGCCATACCTACTCCTTCAGCGACCCGATCAGGGCGCCCTTTACAAAGTGTTTCTGGAGGAACGGGAATGCGATGAGAACCGGTGCGGTCGCGAACATGATCGCACCCGCCTTCACCGATTCCACCGGGATATCGTCGGAGCGTCCGAAGACGACCGTCGGCCCGAAGCCGATACCATCGGTGATCAGCTGCTGAAGGCGCAGCTGGAGCGTGTATTTGTCGGGGTCCTGGATGTAGATGAGCGCCTGGAAGAACTGGTTCCAGTGACCCACCCCGTAGAAGAGCGTGAGCGTCGCGATGATCGGGGTGGACAGAGGCAGGATGATCCGCATAAGGATACCGATCTCGCTCGCGCCGTCCATCCGCGCCGACTCGGCAAGGCTCGTTGGGATACCGGAGAAGTAGGTCTTCATGAGAATGAGATTGAACGTCGCGATAGTCCCCGGCAGGATCAGCGCCCAGACGGTGTCCAGGAGACCGAGCGCTCGGACCACGATGAAGGTGGGGATGAGCCCGCCGCTGAAGAACATCGTGAACAGGATCAGCAGCCAGATCACCCGCCTGCCTACCAGATCTGGCTTGGCCAGTGGGTAGGCGCCCAGCGCGGTGATCATCACATTCACCGATGTGCCCACAATCGTCAGGTAGACCGTGAACACCAGCGCGCGCATCATCGCGGCGCTCTCGAACACGGTCCGGTATCCTTGCAGCTGGAGACCGACGGGAAACAGGGAGACGCGCCCCGACAGGATCGCCCCTTCCGAAGAGAACGACAACGCGGTCACGTGAATCATCGGGATCAGGCACGCCGCGGCGACCATCGTCAGGAGTACGACGTTGAGAGCGTCGAACCAGGTGATCGGGTCTCGTCTCGTCGCCATCAGAACAGCCCCTGCCCCTTGATGCGGTTGCTAAGCCAGTTGGCCGTCAGCAGAAACACGAAGTTCACGACCGACTGGAAGAGCCCGACCGCCGCCGCGTACGAGTAGTCGACGTTGAGCAGTCCTACCCGGTAGACGTAGGTGCTGATGACGTCCGCGACCTCCAGCACCATCGGGTTTCCCAGCAGAAAGGGTCGGTCAAAGCTGATCGTCATGACGTTGCCAACCGACAGCAGGAAGACGACCAGGATCGTCGGCGTGATGCCGGGGATCGTCACGTGCTTCAGCCGCTGCCAGCGCGACGCTCCATCGATCATCGCTGCATCGTACAGGTTGGGATCCAGCGCGGAGAGTGCAGCCAGGTAGATGATCGTTCCCCACCCGACGTCCTTCCATACGCCGGAGAACTGGTAGATCGCTATCCACCACGCGGGCTCGGTCATGAAGTAGACGCTCTCTCCCCCGAACGAGCGGATCACCGCGTTCACGATCCCGGACGACGGGGAGAGAACGGAGATGATGAGCCCCGACACGACGACCCACGACAGGAAGTGCGGGAGGTATACGATCGCCTGGACCGTCCGTTTCAGTCGCCTGTTTCGCACCTCGTTCAGCAGGAGCGCCAGGATGAGCGGTGCGGGGAACGCAACCAGCAGACTGATGACGTTCAGCAGCACCGTGTTTCGAAGGACGATGAAGAAGTCGTCGTTTCGAAACATCATCTGGAAGTTCTCCAGCCCGACCCAGGCGGATCCGCGAAGTCCGGCGAAGATGTTGAAGTCGGTGAACGCCATCAGCACGCCGTACATCGGGACGAAGTGGAACACGATGTAGTACGCGAAGACCGGAAGGAGCAGCAGATAGAGATGGCGGTCCCTGATCATCCGTCGCCACCGCGATTCGGTGAGAGTCAGCATCGCGACTCCTCGATCGCATCGCCCGCGGTCTGACGTCGCCGGCCAGACGGCGTTACTGACCGTGGTGCCGGTCGCACTATCATCCACCGATCGTATACCGACCGCCGCCAAACAGCAAGGTAGGTCATCCGCCAATCGTTCGCGAACTACGCGCGGACCTCCGTGGCGCGCACCGGGGTCGTCTGCTATAGTGGCCCGCGGAGGCCCGATGACGACCCGTGACCGGCTGCGCGCCACGATGAGCTTTGCCCGCCCCGATCGGCTCCCGATCGTCGAGTGGGCCGGCTACTGGGACAAGACCGTCGCTCGCTGGAGGGCCGAAGGCCTGTCACCCGACCTCTCGACCGCGGAGTCGATCCGCGAGTCGGTCGGGCTCGACCGCTGGCTCCAGCACTGGGCCCGCCCACGCGCGGTGACCTGCCCGGTCGCGCCGTCTCACGGAGCCGGAATCCTCGCGACCGCCGCCGAGTACGACGCGATCCTTCCACACCTCTATCCCGACTACGACGCGAGTCGCGCCGCGCTTCTTCCCTGGGCAGCTCAGCACGCCGCCGGAGAGGCGGTCGTGTGGCTTACGGTCGAAGGCTTCTTCTGGTACCCGCGCACGCTCTTCGGGATCGAGCGGCACCTATACGCGTTCTACGACGAACCCGATCTCATGCACCGGATGAACCGCGATCTGCTCGAGTGGAACCTCGCGCTCATCGACGAGGTGTGCGCGATCACCACGCCCGACTTCGCGACGATCGCCGAGGACATGTCGTACAACCATGGTCCGATGCTGTCGCGCGAGCTTTTCGATGAGTTCCTGGCTCCTTAC
>SKVA01000005.1 GCA_007129695.1 Spirochaetaceae bacterium
ACCGCATCGAGGCGGCGGGCGCCGACTGGATCCATCTCGACGTGATGGACGGCCACTTCGTGCCGAACCTGACGTTCGGACCCAAGATGGTCGCCGACATCCGGTCGCGCACCGCGCTCCCTCTCGATACGCATCTGATGGTGTCGCACCCCGAGTCGATGGCCGAGCAGTTCATCCGTGCAGGGTCGGACTATCTGACCTTCCACATAGAGGCGTGCACACACGCGCACCGGCTTGTCGAACAGATCGTAGCCTACGGTGCGAAGCCGGGCGTGTCGATCGTACCGTCTACGCCCGAGACCGCGATAGCCGAAATCGTCGGTATAGTGTTCCAGGTGCTCGTGATGACCGTGAATCCCGGCTTCGGCGGGCAAAAACTCATCCCGGCCTGCGTCGAGAAAGTGCGTCGGCTCGATGCGCTACGCAGCGAACGCGAGCTCGACTTCCTGATCGCCGTCGACGGCGGAATCAACGAGTCGACGGCTGCGCTCGTCAGAGAAGCCGGTGCCGACGTCCTGGTCAGCGGTTCAGCCTTCTTCGCGAGCGACCATCCCGACCGGGAAATAGACACGCTGAGGGGGACACCTCGTGGGTAGGGGCTCAACTGCGCCGCCGGATGGTCGAAAATGGAAGGGGAGGGTCCCCTCATGATGCGACTCCACGCTCTCCTTGTCACGCTCGCGCTCGTCGTGTGCTCGGTATCGGCGCAGCAGACTCCTGCGGTGCCACGCGATCTCATTTCAGGGCTCGAGTCGTTCGAGGACGGGCTGCTTGAACAGGCCCTTGACTTCTTCCGCCGCGCGTCGGTGCTGACCGACGACCCGTACTACGGTCACGCGCGGTTCTGGTCCGCCCGGACGCTCCTGGGACTCGGGCTGATCGATGATGCGGCAGAACACTTCGACCGCTTCCTGGCCGATTTCACTCCCCATCCGTACCGGGAGGAAGCGACCTACCAGCAGGCGCGCGTGTCCTACATCGTCGGCGACCACGAACTGGCCGTTCAGCGGTTCTCGGCCTTTCTGGACGCGTACCCCGGCAGCAGCTTCGAGTCGAACGCGCTCTACTGGACCGGAGAAGCGCTGCTTGCACTCGGTCGTCTTGATGCCGCCCAGCGGATGTTCGTCGAGGTGACAACCCGGTTCCCGACGAGCTTTCGCTACGAGGCGGCCGAGTTCCGCCAGACGATCATCGAACTGCGCCGCCGAGAGAACGAACTGCTGACGCTCATCCGGTGGAGCCATCAGGAGTACCTGTCGGCGCTCGAAGCGTTCGAGTTGCGCGAGCGCGACTACCAGCAGCAGCTGCGACTCTACCGAACCCGGCTCGCCAACCTTGCCGACGAAGACTTCCAGGCGGAGATCAGCGATCTTGGCGCGCGGGTGCGCACGCTCCAGGAAACCGTCGAAGAACAACGCGTCCAGATCAACCAGCTGCTCGCCGAGCTGCGCCGCGCGCGCGTCGAGGAGATCGACCGGCCCGCACCGACTGCGGCCGCTGCGCCCGTCGAAACGACCCCGCAAGCGGTCGACGTTGAACTGCGCGACGCGTTGCGCTCGCTTCGTGATCAGGCGCTCGAGCTTCAGGATCTGCTGATCGATGAACGGGAGCGGTCGCGATGAGACGCATGCGCCGACCCGTTCGAGCGCTCATCGGCCTGATCGTTGTGTGCGTCGTCGCAGGCTCGGCGGTTGCGCTTGAGATCGAGCGCGGCGACATCCGGCTGACCCTCCACACCGACAGCTCGCGGTTTTCGATCGCCGCACGCGACGGCGACCGATGGGTTGCGCTGCTGTTCAGCCGGGACCCGCGCACGTCGGCGCTCGACATCCGCGTCGACAACCGCGTGATCCGGATCGGCGATTCGGGTAGCTTTTCGCAGCGGGTTGTCCGTACCGACTACGGAGCCGATTACCTCTGGACAAGCGCAACGCTCGACGTGACGCAGCGGTTCGAGTTCATCCGCAGCGACGACTCGACCCACGAGAACGCAATCGAGATCACCGTGACGGTCCGAAACCGCGCCGAACAGCCGGCTGACGTCGCCGCGCGACTGCTGCTCGACACGTATCTGGGCGAAGACACGAATACCCACTTCGTGACCGACCGTGGTGAGCGGATCGCCACCGAGCGCTCGATTGACGGCGGCAGCGGTATACGCTTCGTCCGCAGCGTCGCGACACCCGACGACCCGATCGGGCTGCAGATAATGGTCGCCGACGCACAGGTCACCGCCGGCACGCTATCGATCGCGAACTGGCGTCGCCTGACCGAGGCGACGTGGGCGTTCGAGGCGAACGACACCCGGAACTTCAACCGGCTGCCGTACTCGATCAACGACTCGGCTGCGCTGATCGTCTACGAGCCGCAGACGCTCCGGACCGGAGAAGTCTACCGAGTGGTCGCACGCGTCGGGCTCCCGTCCAACGCGCAGTTCCTTGATCCGGCGACGACCGCCGCAACAACCCGCGACACCGACCTGACCGGTGCGCTGATAGATCGGGTCCGGCTGATCCTCGAGCGAATCGACGAGATCTCTGAATCCGACACGGTGACTGCCGAAGAGGTCGAGACGCTCCGGGCGGAACTCCGGCTCCTGAGCGAACTGATCCGTGGACGGTAGCCGTGCCGGCTCAGAAACCCCTCGCCCGCGCGGATCGACTCCTGAAGGCTCGCCGGTACGCTGAAGTAATATCGCTACTCGAGTCCCAGGTCTTTCTCTACCGCGACAGCGCAGCGTTCTACCGGATACTGGGGACCGCGTGCCTCTACACCGGTGATTACGGTGGCGCGCACTCGTACCTTCAGCGCGCGGAGCAGCTGCGGCCGGGAGACACGCGGGTTCAGCTCGGACTCGCGGCGGTATCGATGCGGCGGCGCGAACTGCCGACGGCGCTCCGCCTGCTCCTCGAAGTCCTCGACCGGGAATCGGGCAACCAGCACGCCCATCGCGCGCTCGCGCTGATCCGCAGGACCGAAGATCCGTCGGAGTTTGTCACGATGGCCGAGTCGGGCGCGCTCAGGCGGGTCTTTCCGCCGATCGGCTTCGTCCTCCCGCGCTGGG
>SKVA01000014.1 GCA_007129695.1 Spirochaetaceae bacterium
GTGGTTGTGGCGCGAACCGTGCAGGTTTCGGACCCGATTCGCGCCGACGCGCAGCACTTCCGGGTACTTCGCGCTCATCCATGCCGGCCGCGCTCCGGTCGGCGTCGCAAGGAACACGCCGATACCCGCCTCTGCGAGTTGCGCGATCACGTCGTCCATCCAGCCGAACTCGAACTGGCCTTCCTCGGGCTCCAGGCTCACCCACGAGAATATGCCGATGCTCACGACGTTCACCTTCGCGAGCTTCATGAGCCGGATGTCTTCGTCCAGCACCTTTGGCGTGTCGAGCCACTGATCGGGGTTGTAGTCTCCGCCGTGCAGGAGCCGGATCGGCTCGTTCGGTGCGGATCGGATGACGGTCTTTCGCTTCATGGGTGCTCCTTCGACGGTTCGTCGGTCTGTGCAGGTCTCTCCTTATACCGCGGATCGGCGAAACCGGAAAGCACCGGTCGGCTCGTGGGGACCGGTCGGCTTGTCTTTTGACCCGATCGCAGTGAGCGCATACACTTCGGGTACGTGCCACGCCCAGATCACACCGACGCACTCGGATCGATGCCGATCGGCCGGCTCATCGCGCGGCTCGCGATCCCGAGTTCGGTCGCGCTATTCGTCACCTCCACCTACAATCTGGTCGATACGATTTTCGTCGGGCGCGGAGTAGGCCCGCTCGCGATCGGCGCGCTCGCGCTCGTGTTTCCGCTCCAGATATTCGTGATGGCGTTCGGAAACCTGATCGGAATCGGCGCCGCGTCGATCGTGTCGCGCTCGCTTGGAGCCGGACAGCCCGACCGCGCGCGCAGCGCGGCGGGCACGGCGGTAACGCTTGCGGTTGGCATCGGCGTCGTCGTTGCGGCAGCGGGAAGCCTCTTCCCCGACCAACTCGTCACGATCCTCGGCGGGACCGACGACCTGCGCGACCTGACGATCGCGTACGTCACGGTGATCCTTATCGCCGAGCCGTTTCACCTGTTCAACCTTGCAGCGGCAAGCCTGATCAGAGCCGAGGGACAGGCGCGCGTCGCGATGGCGACGATGGTCGCGGGAATGGTCGTGAACATCGCGCTCGATCCGCTGTTCATCTTTGCGTTCGGTTGGGGCGTGCAGGGTGCCGCCGCCGCGACGCTAATCGGGCACATTGTGTCGACCGTGATGATCGGCGCGTTCTACGTTCGCGGGCGCGGCACAATCCGGCTGCGCGCGAAGGATCTTCGCCCCAGACGATCGGTTGTCGCGGAGACGCTCAGGATCGGGTCTTCGGGGTTCGTTCGTCAGGTCAGCACGAGCGTCGTCCACGGTCTGCGCAACAATCTGCTCGTGCTGTCGGGCGGGACGCTCTTTGTGTCGGCGTTCGGTGTCGTGTTCCGCTCGTTGCTGTTCCTGGCGCTCCCCGCGATGGGCATTGCGCAGGCGCTCCCGCCGATCGCCGGGTACAACTACGGCGCGCACCGTATGGACCGTGTGCGCAGATCGGTGTGGCTATCGATCGGGTCATGCACGCTCTTCATGTGGATCGGGTTTGTGATCATGTGGCTGTTCCCCGGCGCGCTCTTTCGGCTCTTCTCGAACGACGTCGATCTGATCGAGCTCGGCATCCCGATCATGCGCGTCAACGCGCTCGCGCTCCTCACGTTCCCGATCTACTTCAACGGACCTTCGTTCTATCAGGCAATCGGCAAGCCGGGACGCGCGCTCGTACTCGCGAGTGCACGACCCATCCTCGCCGCGATCGTGATGCTCATCGGCGTGAGACTGGTCGGTCCGCTCGGCGTGGTGGCGTCGGACCCGATCGCGCTCGCGATCGGATCGATCATGGTCGTCGTGTTCCTGCTGAGGAGCTTCAGCGGCAGCGGCGAACTCGGGCGCGGCAGCAGCTGAAGCCGCCGCTGCGCACCGAGTCGAACGGGAACTACCTGAGCGTCTTGAGCGCCGTACTCCAGGCAACCACCTGGTCGAGCATCGTCTTCACCGCCGCGTCGTGGCGCGGGTTGGGCTTGAACGTGGTGAACTCCTCCCAGTCGGTAAAGATCGACAGGCCCACCTGCGCCCGAACGTCGGCAATCTGCAGCTCGGCCATGATCCCGCGCAGATGTTCGACGGCGCGTACACCGCTCGAACTACCGTACGAGACGAACCCGGCGGCCTTGTTGTTCCACTCGGCGTAGACGAAGTCGATCGCGTTCTTGAGCGCACCCGACGTGCCGTGGTTGTACTCCGGCGTCACGAAGACGAACCCGTCGCACGGCGCGATCGCCGCGGCCCACTTCTTCGTATGCGCGTGGCCGTACTGCCCCATCGACGCCGGTACCGGCTCGTCGAGCAACGGCAGATCGAACGACGCTATGTCGATCACTTCGAACGTCGCATCCGATCTCCCGGACGCGTGCTCGGCTACCCATCTGGCCACGGCCTCGGCCTTCCTGCCCGGGCGGGTACTCCCCACCACAATACCAATTTTCACCATACTGAACTCCTTCGCTCCATGAGCGTCTGTTGTCTTCGATCTTGTCTGGCAATCCGCGACATGAGCCGGACGATCGTCCGCTTCTCGGCCTGACTCAGGATCGCGAGGCTCCTGCTGATCGCCTCCGCGTGCTCCGGAAAGAGCTCGCTGATGAGGCTTCGACCGGTGTCGGAGAGGGTGATCCGGCCGATCCGGCGGTCGCCGGGATCGGGACGACGTACGATGAGCCCCGATCGCTCGAGGTTTCGGACGACCACCGTGACGTTGCCCGGCGTCATGAGGATGCGCTCCACGATCTCGCCGACCGTCTGCTCGCCCTTGTGAAGCAGAAGCTCGAGCACCGCGAACTGAGCCGGAGTCACTCCGCGCTCGCGGAGAAGCGCCTCCGGCTCGGCGTGGATGCGGCGCAACGCTCGCGAGACGGCTATGACAAGCGGCAGATCGGTTCCGGCCATGGGTGGAAGTTACTACTAATTAGTAATATTTGCAAACTGTTTCGCTCCGATCGTGGCGGCTTGAGCCACCGCTCCATATGAGCTACCATTCATATGAGTGAAACGGCATATTCGCCCGCGACAGCGGGCGCAATCGCGATGCCA
>SKVA01000193.1 GCA_007129695.1 Spirochaetaceae bacterium
ACTACCAGTACCCCGATCGCCGTGTACGTCGGGGTGCGGTAGTCTCCGCCGGCGTAGCAGTACCGCTGCAGGAAGCCGTAGACGCTCACGCCGACCATCCCGACGCAATAATAGACCAGCACGTGCGCGGTGCGGGCCGTGTCGGCTGCCGTAAATGCTCCGCGCTGGAACGCGACCGCGATGACTTCCGATCCGAACAGCGCCAGAAGGATCGACGCGGGGAGCAACAACGCGACGATGCTTCGCATTCCGTACCCGAGTGTAGCACGTAACGCGTCGGTATCCTGCCTGCCTGCCTCCCGGCTCATGCGCGGGAACAGCACCGTCGTCACGCTCGTCGCGAAGATACCCTGCGGAAGTTGCCAGAAGATTATCGCATTCGCGAGCGCCGAACTGCTCCCGCTCGGCAGTGCACTTGCGAAGTAGAGCGCAACCTGCTGATTGATCGCGAAGACGCTGCTCGCGATGACCACCGGCGCCCACCGTCGGATTATGCGTCGGAAGTACGGGTTGGAGAAGTCGAACGATGGGGCGAGCGTGAACCCGTGCGACCGAAACTGCGTTAACTGGAACAGGATCTGACCCACTCCGCCGACCAGAACGCCGGCGACCATCGCGTACACGCCGAGCGTCCGTGCGAACAGGAGCAACGAACCAATCACGCTGATGCTGAACAGGATCGGCGTCAGCGCCGGGACCGTGAAGCGGCCAACGCTGTTGAGCGTACCCATAACGACCGCGCTGATGCTGATCAGCAGCGCGTAGTGGATGAACCAGCGAAACAGATCGGCCGCGAGCAGCTGGCGCGAAGCCTCAGGGAAGTCGAGGATCGCTCGCGTGATCGGTCCGGCAAAGAGCACCGAAACGATCAGCAGCGGCACAATAACCAGATACTGGAAACCGAGAAGGTTTCGCACGATGTCGCGCGGCTCCCCGGCCGACCGTGCCTGTTCGTCGGCGTGCGCTTGCGAAAGGACCGGTATGAACGCCGAAGACAGCGCTCCTTCAGCAAGAAGTTTTCTCAGGTTATTTGGAATATTGAACACCGCGTTGAGAACGTCGGCGTTGCCGGTCGCGCCGAACACCGCGTTGACGACCGCCTGGCGCACGAAGCCGAGAAGCCGGCTTGCGGTCGTCAGCATCATCACGACCGAGGTCGAACGGACCGCGCTCGCGTCTTCGCCGGTCGAGGTTGCAGGGGATCGTCTCACAGCTACACTATCGGCGTTCGGTGCGGGCACGTTCACCCTCGTTGTAGCGGTACATCGTATCATCGCGAAACCGCGCGTACGTCCCCGACGCGATCGAATCGCGGATCCGGTCGGTGAGCGTCTTGAAGAAGACCAGGTTGTGCTCGGTCGTCAGGATCGGGCCGAGCATCTCACCGCTCTTGAACAGGTGGCGCAGGTACGCGCGCGAGTAACCCGTACACGCCGTGCACGGGCAATCGGGATCGATCGGATCCTCGCTGTTCGTGTGCGACTCGTGTTTCAGAACAACCCGACCGTTCCACGTCATCACCGTGCCGTTGCGAGCGATGCGAGTCGGGAACACGCAGTCGAACATGTCGATCCCCGCGGTCACGGCGTCGAAGATGTAGTCGGGCGTCCCGATTCCCATCAGGTAGCGCGGCCGATCGACAGGAAGCGTGGCCGCGGTCGCGAACAACGTGTCGCGGAACAGCGACGTCTCCTCCCCGACGCTCAGCCCGCCGATCGCGATGCCCGGAAGATCGAGAGCGCAGATATCGGCCGCGCTGCGCGTGCGTAGATCGGCAAAGAAGTTTCCCTGCACGATCCCGAACAGCGATCCTGCGTACCCGAGATCGCGCTGCTGTGACCACCGCGCTGCCGCCCGACGCGCCCAGAGCGTTGTCCTCTCAACCGCGCGCTCGGCCTCGGCGCGACCCACACCGGCAGCGGTGCAAACATCGAGCGGCATCTGGATGTCGCTGCCGAAGATCACCTGCGCGTCGACGACCGATTCGGGGGTGAACAGGTGCCGCGATCCGTCGATGTGCGACGCGAACTCGACACCACGGTCGCTGATCTTGCGCAACGCCGAAAGCGAGAAGACCTGGTAGCCGCCGGAGTCGGTGAGGATGTTGCCCGTCCAGCCCGAGAAACGGTGCAGTCCTCCGAGCGCGCCGATCACGTCAGTACCGGGTCTGAGCACCAGGTGGTACGTGTTGGCAAGGATGAGCCGGTAGCCGATCCGGTGCAGATCGGCGTGGCGCAGCGCCTTTACGGTCGCCGCGGTCCCTACCGGCATGAACGCCGGCGTTCGCAGCGTGCCGTGTGGAAGTGACAGCACGCCCGCGCGCGCGGCGGTGGCGGTATCGGTCGCGGTTACGGTGAAAATCGGGTTCATGCTACGTGCGCGACGCCTGCAGAAGAGACGCTCCGATAGCGATGAACGCCCCGACCCCGAACCACGCACCGAAGAGCGGCGATACAAGGCCCGAGTACGCCATCAACTCTGAGACCATCTGCGAGACGTAGTAGACGACCGATACGCACAAGGATACGAGCAGACTCATGAGCAGTATGTTCTTCTTGAAGCGACCTCCGATCGCGGTCGCGATGAGAATCACGACGAACGGAGTGAGCGCGAACGAGTACCGCGAGTAGAGCTTGGTGAGGTCCTGCCGGTACGGGAGCCCTGACATTCGCTGCGTCTCCACGAACGCCCGCGCATCGGCTATCCGCAGTTCGTCGATACTCTGGCTCGTCCTCTGGAACGCCGACGGTGGCAGGTCAAAGCCTTCCATCCGCTGCGATCCGACCGATCGTTCGACTATGCCGTCGTCCGACACGTCGAAGAATCGTGCGTTCTGAACCATCCAGACGTCTGCGTCCCAGCGTGCCGATCGCGCGTGCACGATGCGACGCAACTGACCGTCGGGGTCGCGCTCGATGAGAATCACCGAAGAGAGCGTGGTCGTTGCATCGTTGTAGTACCCGGCGTGATAGAGCCGCCGCGCCGCCGACCCCAGGCGAGTAACGTCGGTATTGCTCGCGCTCGTCGTGATGTTCAGCAGTTCGCGCTCCAGTCGTGTCTTCTCCACGAAGGTGTGGATGACGACCCGTTCGTGAAACACGAAGCTTCCAGCGCTGAACAGCAGACCAGCGGCCACCAGCGGCGCGACAAAGGCCCTCAGGCTCACTCCCGAACCAAAGACGGCTATCAACTCATTGTTGCTGTACAGCGTTCCCAGCGTGAAGGAGACGGCGAACAGGAGCGACATCGGCAGCGCGAAGTGAACGCTACGAGGAAGGTAGAGGAGCTGGACGACCGCGATCTGCGCGAAGGAGACCTCCAGATCGATGTAGCGCGTGATGTTCTCGAACAGATCGACCAGCTGCAGAATCGTCACGAAGAACACGGTCGCGATCACGAACACCGGGACGAATCCGCGGATGAGCATCGCGTGCAGTCGTGTCGTCATCGTCGCATCCGGAACGCGTACGCGACCGAGCCGAACACGAGGATCACAACGTTTGGCGCCCACATCGCGACCGCCGGGGAGACCGCCGGATTGTTGATTCCCATCGTCTGGCCGGCGATGAGCATGCTCCAGTAGAGCGTTGAGACCAGCAGCCCGACCCCGAATCCGACCGCGCGGCCTGCCCGACGCGTCAGAAGACCGATCGGGAACGCGAATAGCACGAACACCATGCACGCGAACGGGATCGCGAACTTTTTGTGGAACTCGAGCTCGTAGTTGTCGAGTGTCCGGTCCACGATCCGGCGCGCCGACTCGGTTTCGATCTGGCGCAGTCGTGTGTTCAGGTCCGCCGTTGCGCGCGCGACGGTACTCCTGCCGGTCGCTACGCCGTCGATCGCCGCCGCGTATTCTGCCGCGAGCTCAGCGCGCAGCGCGGCGATCAGCCTCTGCTGACCCGTGAGCCGCGCCTCGAGCGTCTGCCGACGCTCAAGGATCACCTGCCACACGTCGTACGACGCCATCTCGCGCGGACCCGGGGCTCGCAGACCGAACGCGATATCGGAGAGCAGGATGTTGTACTCCATCCTGTCGGCGCTGCTGTACGTGTACTCGCCGGTACGCAGCGGATCGGTGGTATGCGTGACGACGCCGTCGAGGATCATCGACAGCAGCCCGGCGTCGCCACCGGGCTCGGTGAGCGCGGCCTGCGACGCGGTGATGACCCGCTGCTCGCCGGTATCGGTGCGATCGAGGATCACCAGGTCTTCGATGCGTCGGCCGTCGACCGCGCCGGTCACGATTACCGAGTTCTGGAATCCCCTGACAGTGAACGGTTCGTGCTCGAGCTCCGGGTTGGAGAAGACGAGCTCGCGGTAGAGGCGACCGAAGTTCAGCGTACCGAGCGGCAGGAAGTAATCGTTCATCACGAACGATGTGACCGAAAAAACGACCCCGAGCGCAAGCAGCGGCACAAACAGGCGTCTATGCGGAACACCCGACGCCTGGAATGCGATGATCTCGTTGTCCGCCGAAAAGCGTCCGACCGCCATCAACGCGCCGACGAGCGATCCAAACGGGAAGCTCAGTGCGACGATCGACGGCAGCGAGTAGAAGATCAACCGGGCGACGTCGAGCGGCGGCACCCGGCGCGTGAGGATCTGCTCGGCAAGGAGCAGGATCTGGTTGATGAAGAAGATGAAGAAGAAGAACAGGAAGGCGACGACAAAGCTGAACAGAAACTCGCGCGCGATGTAGCCGGCTATTCGCGTATAGGTCCGTGCCATCAGCGTCCCGTCGAGCCGAACCCGCCCTCCCCTCGTTCCGATTCTGATAGCGATTCGCGCACGAACTCGCACTCTGCGACAGCCGCGACCACCAGCTGCGCGATCCGGTCGCCGCGTTCGATCGTGTACGGCACAGCAGACGTATTGATCAGCGCGACCGATATCTCACCCCGGTAGTCGGAATCGATCGTACCCGGCGCGTTGAGCACGGTGACCCCGTACTTGAACGCGAGTCCCGACCTGGGACGGACCTGAGCCTCGTACCCGTGCGGCAGTTCGATCCGTACTCCGGTTGGTACGACGCCGCGGTCGCGAGGCCGCAGGACGACAGGAGTATCGATATGCGCGCGCAGGTCAAACCCGGCGGCGCCGGTCGACGCTCGCTCGGGCGCGAACCCTTGCGGGAACGATGCGCGGACGGCGATCACCGCCGGTCGCGATCCCGGCCGCCATGACCACCGCCGTCGCCGCTGTCATCGTAGATGAGCCCCAGGTTGACACGGCCCATCTTGTCGATCTCAAGGATTCTGACCGGGACCTCCTGGTTCATCTGGAGGATGTCGGTGACCTTTTCAACCCGGTGCGGAGCCATCTTCGAGATGTGCACGAGTCCGTCGCGTCCCGGCAGGAACTCTACGAACGCGCCAAAGTCTACGATCCGTCGCACGATTCCGTCGTACTTCCTGCCGACTTCGGGTTCCTCCAGGAGCGCAAGGAGGCTGCCCTTCGCCTGATCGGCGGCGGCGGCATCGCGGCAGTAGACGGTGACCAGACCGCTGTTGTCGATGTTGATCTGGACGTCGTGCTTCTCCGATATACTCTTGATCGTCTTGCCGCCAGGACCGATCAGCGTTCCGATCTTGTCGGTGTCTACCGTGAAGCTGACGATCCGTGGGGCGTATTCGCTGAGTTCCGCGCGAGGCGCTTCGAGCGCGCCGCCCATGACCCCCAGGATGTGCTGTCGCCCTTCGTACGCCTGCTTCAGCGCGATCTTCATCACGTCGGGCTCGATGTTCTTGATCTTGATGTCCATCTGGAATGCGGTGATACCGTCGCGCGTTCCGGCGACCTTGAAGTCCATGTCCCCAAGGTGATCCTCTTCGCCGAGGATGTCCGAAAGCACGACAAAGTCGTCGCCTTCCTTGACCAGTCCCATCGCGATGCCGGCGACCGGCTTGGTGATCGGAACGCCGGCGTCCATCAGGCTGAGCGATCCGCCGCACACGGTCGCCATCGATGATGAGCCGTTGCTCTCGAGGATCTCGCTGACGACGCGCAGCGTGTACGGAAAGCCTTCGTGCCCCGGCAGGACCGCTTGCAGCGCGCGGTATGCCAGATGACCGTGGCCTATCTCGCGGCGTCCGGTGCCCATCCGACCGGTTTCCCCGACGCTGAACGGCGGGAAATTGTAGTGCAGCAGGAAGTTCTCCCGCCCGTCTTCCTCGATGTTATCGATGATCTGTTCGTCGCGCTGCGTTCCAAGCGTCGTGATCACGAGCGCCTGCGTCTCCCCGCGCGTGAAAAGTGCCGATCCGTGCGTCCGCTCAAGAATCGGAGCCTCACACGTGATCGCTCGGATGTCGGCGGGCCCTCGCCCGTCGGTGCGTACCTTGCGCTTGACGATCGACTCGCGCACGATCTCCTGCTCGAGGTCGTCCATGATCCTGGAGAAGGCCTTGCCCCACTGGTCGCCGATCGCGTCGGCGAAGTGCTCTTTCGTTTCGTTGACGACCTCTTTGATCGCGGCGTACCGCTCGAACTTGCCCTTCACGAAGCACGCGGCTTCCATCTTTGGCCGGGCGTACGCTCGGATCTCGTCGGCCGACTCGAACGTCGGCGCCGGTGCGGGCATCGGCAGCTTGTCCCTGCCAACCTGCAGCCGCAGATCGATCTGGATCCGGCACAGTTCGATGATGATCGGCCGAGCCTTTTCGATCGCGTCGACAAGCAGGTCTTCGGAGACCTCGTGCGCGCCGCCTTCGACCATCGTGATCCCGTCCTGCGTACCGGCGACGATGATATCGAGCGCCGACCGTTCGAGCTGCTCGTACGTCGGGTTGACAATGAACTCGTTGTCGACGTAGCCGACGCGAACAGCGCCGATCGGTCCGTCGAACGGGATGTCGCTGATCGTCATCGCGGCGCTCGCGGCGTTCATCGCGATCACGTCGGGCGGGTTGATGTTGTCGGCGCCGACAACGGTCGGCACGACCTGGATGTCACGCGCGAACGCCTTGTTGAACAGCGGGCGCATCGGGCGATCGATGAGCCGGCAGACGAGGATCTCCCGGTCCTTCGGTCGACCTTCGCGCTTGAGAAAACCGCCCGGGATCTTGCCGGCCGCGTAGTACTTTTCGTTGTACTCGACCTGCAGCGGGACGTAGTCGAGCCCCTCGACCGGCGACGAACCGCAACAGGCGGTCGCGAGCACCGCGGTGCCGCCGTAGGTGGCGAAGACGGCGCCGTTCGCCTGCTTGGCCATCCGACCGGTTTCAAGAACCAGATCGGTTCCGTTTATTGTGAGAACTACCGTTTGCATGAAAACCTTCCGTGAGGATCGACTATTTACGGATACCGAGCTTCTGGATCAGATCGCGGTACTTGTCCAGATCGGTCTTGGCGAGATACTTGAGCAGACGCCGGCGCTGACCGACGAGTTTGAGAAGACCGCGTCGCGACGCGTGATCCTTCTTGTGCGTCTGAAAGTGCTCGGTAAGCATCTTGATGCGTTCGGTGAGCAGTGCGATTTGCGCCTCGGTGCTGCCGGTGTTCTTCGCGTCGGCGCCGAACTCAGCAACGAGTTCCGATTTGCGCTCCTTCGTTACGGGCATTGCTTTCTCCTTGGGTCCGTCTTTCGTGGACTACAATATAGCGAATCGTTCCGATGGCTGCCAGAGGCCACCGCAGACTATTTTCGTCGATCGTCAGAGTCGTCGCAGCTCGCGAAGCGGTTGCGCCCGGGTCGCCGACAAGCTCGGCATCGTAGTGGCCCGGTGGAGGCAGGACCTGCATACCCACCTTCGTGCGACCGTTCGTGATCGGGACACCGGCGTGCGCCGTGTCGTACGCGATCGCTTCGGCCGACAGGTCGATCGTGTACGGCGCTGCAAGCAACCGACTGACGGTATCGACTCCGCCGTCGGCCAGAACGCGGCGCAGCCGACTGCTCGACACCGGGTTCCCGTCGAGTACGACCGGGTTGACGATCTCCACGGAAGTCTGCGACCCTGAGAAGAACCGTGCGATATCGGCCGGGTTCATGTCGGGCCCGTGTCCACAGCGAAAATCGTAACCGATCACCAGGCGCCTGAGATCCACCGCCCGCGCGAGTTTCCTCAGGAACTCCTGTCCGGACATTGCCCGGAATCGTTCGGAAAAGTCGATCAGCACGCACGCGTCGACGCGCATCGCCTCTAGAAGGCTGACCGTCTGCGCCCGGGACTGCAGGTATCCGCCGAATCCTGCCGGATCAAGCACGAGGGCCGGGTGAACAGCGAAGGTCAGGACGAGCGACCGGGTATCCCTGCCTTCGACAACGCGGTCTATCAACGCACGATGCCCGACGTGCAGACCGTCGAACACGCCGATCGTGACCGCCGTCGCGGTCGGCGAAAACTCCCCGGCGCACAGCGCGTTCCAGTCAATCGCCTGCATCGGCACCTCCGGCCAGTACCGCATGGTAGTCGAATCGATCCGAGTCCCATACCCCGACTGCGATCGCGTCGCCGTCACCCATCAGCAGGTACGGTGTGTCGGAATCAGGCTGTTCGGCGCGCTCGAGCGTGTGTACCTGATCGCGGTTGATGCGGCCACCGTTTCGCGCGATGTTCGCAACGTCACGGGAGACCTCGCACACGATGAGACCGGAAAGCCGTGCGCGCGCGTCGCCGATCGCGTACAGCCTGGACTCTGCGAACGCGTCGGGGGGTACCGCTTCGTCGACCAGGAACGGGCCGACCGCGGTCCGGCGAAGCGCCGAGACGTGCGCGGCGCTCCCGAGGCGCGCACCGATATCGCGCGCGAGCGACCGCACATAGGTTCCCGATGAGCACGCGATCGATACGTCTATTTCGGCTTCGCGCGTCGCGACGAGCGTGTGCTCGTACACGGTGACGGTTCTCAGCGCCAGATTCGGCCGTTCGCCACTCCGTGCGATCGCGTACGCGCGCTTGCCGTCAACATGGACCGCCGAATAGTCGGGCGGCAGCTGTTCGAGGGTACCGGTGAAGTCGGAGAGGACCGCGTCGATACGCGAAAGGTCGGGCGGATCGACGATTGCGATCACCGTGCCGGTCGAGTCGTCGGTGTCGGTTGCGGCGCCGAATCGGTACGTCGCATCGTAGCGTTTCGGCAGTCCCGAAAAGTAGCGCGCACAGCGGGTCGCGCGACCCGCGAGCGCCACCAGGAGGCCCGTCGCGAACGGATCGAGCGTGCCGGTGTGACCGACCTTCCGGCCGACGACCGTCTTCGCGCGTGAGAGCGCCGCGAATGACGAGATACCGGGTGGTTTGTCGAGCAGGATGACGCCGGTCTTCAGGATTCCTGACTCTTCGCGACGACCTCATCGATCGTCCGGTTTACCTCGATGCTCTCTTCGATACTGTGGTCGGCAACGAAGCTCAGCTTCGGCGTGTTCCTCGCCTTCAACCGCGGACCGATGCGGCTCTGGATGAAACCGGCCGCGTGGTTGAGGCCCTCCACGGCCGACTCCAGTTCGCTCCGCTCCTTGAATCCGGATACCCGCACTTTCGCGTACGCGAGATCCTTGGACACCGACACGCCGCTCACCGATACCATCGAATCGACGCGCGGGTCCTTGATCTCGTTGCGAAGGATGAGCGAACTGATCTCCTCGCGGAGCAGACTCTCGATCCTCCGCAGCCGAACGTTAGCCATTGCTCGCCCCGAGCGTCTTCGCGATCGCGATCATCTCGAATACTTCGATCGTGTCGCCCTCTTTGATGTCGTTCCAGTCGTCGATTCCAACACCGCACTCGTACCCGCTTTCGACTTCGCGCGCGTCGTCCTTGAACCGCTTCAGGCTCGTGATCTTGCCTGTATGGATCTCGACGCCTTCGCGCAACAGATGCGCCATCGCGTTGCGTCGGACCAGACCTGAGGTGACGTAGCTTCCGGCGATGACGCCGACCTTCGGAACCTTGAACGTATTGCGCACCTCGAGCGTGCCGATCGTCCGTTCTTCGTAGTCGGGCGCGAGCATTCCCTCCATCGCGTTGCGGATGTCATCGACCACATCGTAGATGATGTTGTACTTCCGGATCTCGACCTTCTCCTGGTCGGCGAGCTGCTGTGCGGTTGCCGTTGGTCGGACGTGGAATCCGATGATGATCGCGTCGCTCGCCGCGGCAAGCCGGACGTCGTCGTCGTTGATCGCACCGGCGCCCGCACGAAGCACCGCGAGTCGGATCTCGCCCGTGGACAGCCGTTCGAGCGATGCCTGCAGCGCTTCGACAGATCCATGCACGTCGCCCTTGATGATCGTTCGTAGCTCGTCGATCGCGCCTTCCTGGATGCTGTCGTAGAGATTGTCGAGCGTGACCTTCTTGACGTTACGGCCCTGCTCGACCTTGCGCAGCTCCTGACGCTTGCTGCCGACCTGTCGGGCCAGCTTCTCACTCGTGGTCACCTGGAACGGATCGCCGGCCTTGGGTACACCGGTGAATCCAAGAACCTCTACCGGCATCGCCGGACCGGCTTCGTCGACCTTTTTCCCCAGGTCGTTGAACATCGTCCGGACGCGACCCGGGAAGACACCCGCGACAAAGCTGTCCCCGACCCGCAGCGTGCCGCGTTCGATCAGTACCGTACAGACGGTTCCGCGGCCCGGATCGATCTTGCTTTCGATCACCGTGCCTTCGGCCTCGCGATCGTGATTCGCTTTCAGCTCCAGGACGTCGGCCTGCAGCATGATTGTGTCGAGCAGCTCGGGAATGCCGTCGCCCTTCAACGCCGAGATCTCCGCGTAGAGCGTGCTTCCGCCCCACTCTTCGGGCATGAGATCCAGATCCGACAGCTGCTGTTTGACCCGATCGGGGTTTGCGTCCGGCAGGTCGATCTTGTTGACGGCGACGATGATCGGGACCTTCGCAGCCTTCGCGTGCTCTATCGCCTCGCGCGTCTGCGGCATCACGCCGTCGTTCGCGGCGACGACCAGAACCACGATATCGGTTACCTGGGCGCCACGCGCGCGCATCAGCGAGAACGCCGCGTGACCCGGCGTGTCGAGGAACGTAATGTGTCGGCCGTCCCTGACCGGGACCTGGTATGCGCCGATGTGCTGGGTGATTCCCCCGAACTCACCGCCGATGACATTCGTCGATCGAATCGTGTCGAGCAGTTTTGTCTTGCCGTGGTCGACGTGACCCATGATCGTCACGACCGGTGGTCGCGAAGCAAGGTCGCTCGCGATATCCGCCTCGGTCTCGATGATTGTTTCGTCGTAGAGTGAAACGATCTTGACCTTGCAGCCGTACTCGTCGGCGAGCAGCGTCGCGGTGTCCGCGTCGATCTGCTGGTTGATCGTCACCATGACGCCCATGCCCATCAGCTTGCCGATCAGGTCGCTCGCCTTCAGGTTCATCTTCTTGGCAAGCTCGCTGACAGTGATGACTTCCATGATGTCGATTTCTTTGGGCACTGGATTCGCGCGAGGTGTGTTCTTCTTCTGCTTGAACTGTATCTCGCGTTCCTGGAACCGGTCCCGCTTCGCGTAGTCCTTTTTCTTTGACTTGAAGAACTTCTTGCCCGCCGGTTTCTTCTGAT
>SKVA01000283.1 GCA_007129695.1 Spirochaetaceae bacterium
ACGTTGGCCTTCTTCAGTCCGTTCATGAAACGACTGTACGACAGGCCTTCGGCGCGGCAACCGGCCGATATGCGTGTGATCCACAGCGCGCGGAACTCGCGCTTCTTGGTCTTACGGTCGCGATACGCGTACGACAGGCTCTTCGCGACCGCATCCTTGGCGGTTCGGTAGAGTTTGCTCCGTCGGCCCCAGTATCCCTTGGCCAGGCCGAGCACCCGCTTGCGGCGGTCCTTGTGCCGCGTACCATCTACTGCTCGTGGCATCTTCGACTCCTAGTTGTACGGCAACAGGACGTGCGCGCGCTTTTGCTCGGCAGGGCTCAAAATGCCCGACTTTCGCAGCGCTCGCTTGCGCTTGGTGCTCTTCTTCGTGAGAATGTGGCGCAACCCTTGCTTCTTGTACTTGATCTTGCCCGACGCCGTCTTCTTGTAGCGCTTCGCGGCGCTCCGGCGTGTCTTCATCTTTGGCATATCGTCTCCATCCTCGGTTTCGGTCGGTTATTTCTTGGCCTTGGGACTGATGATCATCGACATGAACCGCCCCTCCATCGCCGGCGCCCGGTCGAGGACCACCTCGCGATCGAGTAGCTCAAGCACGTTCGCAAGCACCGTTTTGCCGCGTTCGGTGTGTGCGAGCTCGCGGCCGCGGAACCGAATCGTTACCTTGACCTTTGCGCCCTTATCCAGGAACTCGGCGACGTGTTTCGCCTTGAACTCCAGATCGTGCGTGTCGATTTTCGGCTGCATCCGGATCTCTTTGAGCTCCTGCTGCTTCTGCTTCTTCTTGTTCTCCCGGTTCTTCTTCTCCAGGTCGAACTTGTACTTCCCGTAATCGAGTAGCCGGCAGACCGGCGGGTTGGCGTTCGGCGCGATCTCTACCAGATCGAGTCCGCGCGCCTGCGCGAGCGCCCGTGCCTCCGGGGTCGCGACGACGCCCATCTGGTTGTTATCCTCGTCAATCAGGCGTACCTCGCGTACCCGGATCAAGTCGTTGATCCGTAAGTCTTTTGTGGCCAATCAACCTCCTCGTCGCTTCTTCCTTCTTATTGGAAGACACAGGATACCATCGCACGTATTGAGAGTCAAACGCGGGATTCCGGCTTTCGCAGCACAAAACAGCAGTCTGTGGCAGCGAAGTTCGCGAAGACGCCGGCAACGCGTCGGTTGCGGCGCAGATCGACCGCAGCCTCGATGATCGCTCCGATCGAGTCGCAGAGCCGCACGAAGTCGCGCCGCGTGCAGAAGTGGATATTCGGCGTGTCGTACCACTCGTACGGGAGCGTCCGGTTCACGGGCATCTGGCCGAGCCACGCGAGCTGGAGCCGGTTCACGACGTAGCCGAAGTTCGGGAAGTTCACGATGACCCGCTTGCCGACACGCAGCATCTCGTTCATCAGGTAGACCGGATCATGGATCATCTGGAGCGTCTCGTTGAGAATCACGTAGTCGTAGCTCTGCGATCGATACTCCTTGAGGCCCTCGTCGAGGTCGCCCTGAAAGACGCTGATGCCCTTCTCAAGGCACGCCCGGATCATCTCTTCCTGGATATCGACGCCGCGGCCGGTCACACCTCGAGTCCTTCGCAGGAGATCGAGCAGATCGCCCGATCCACAACCAAGGTCGAGTACGTGCGTCCCGGGCGCGACAAGTCGCGCGATCTCATCGTAACTGAAGCGGTTCGTGATCCGATCGTCAGTCATTTCTTTTCCCCCCCCTGCGCCGGGGCGTCCGCGGCCCGGACCGATTCGAGCACGGTGTGCAGAAAGGACGATATCATCCGGCCCTGCCGCTCGGTCTCGATCAGAAAACTGTCGTGCCCGAACGGGGAGTCGATTTCGGTGTAGCTGACGTCTTTCTCCTGCCGCATGAGCGCGACGACGATCTCCTTGCTCTGGTAGGAAGGGTAGAGCCAGTCGGACGTGTAGCTTACGACCAGGAACTTGCTCATCGCGTCGCGAAACGCGTGTTCGAGCGACCCGTACTTACCTTCCAGATCGAAGTAATCGATCGCCTTGGAGAGGTAGATGTACGAGTTCGCGTCGAAGCGGTCGACGAAGGTCCCCCCCTTGTACTCCAGGTAGCTCTCGACCTCGAACTGATCGGAGAAATCGAACCCGAACTCGTCGCGCTTCTGAAGCCGTCGCCCGAACTTCGCGTGCATCGACGCATCCGACAGGTAGGTGATGTGTCCGACCATTCGCGCGATCGCCAGGCCCCGGGCGGGCGGCTCGTGCCCGTAGTACGCGCCGCCACGCCACCGCGGATCGGACATGATCGCGTTGCGCCCCACCGCGTTGAACGCGATAGCCTGCGCACTCGGTCTGGCGGTCGTCGCCAGGATGATCGCGCTCGCGACGCGCGCAGGGTAGCTCACCGTCCACTGGAGCGCCTGCATGCCGCCCATGGAGCCTCCGGCAACCGCCAGCAGGCGATCGATCCCCAGGTGCGTGACCAGCCGCTCCTGGACGTTCACCATGTCGCCGACCGTGACCACCGGGAAACCGAGCCCGTACGGCGCGCCGGTCGCCGGGTCGATCGAACCCGGCCCGGTCGTCCCGCGGCACCCCCCGAGTACGTTAGAACAGATGACGAAATACCGATCGGTGTCGAACGGTTTACCCGGCCCGACCATCGAATCCCACCAGCCTGGGCGCGATTCTTCCCCGCTCAGATACCCGGCCGCGTGCGCGTCGCCGCTGAACGCGTGGAGCAACAGGATCGCGTTGCTCGCTGTTTCGTCGAGCGTTCCGTACGTCTCGTAGCGCACAGTGACCGGACCGAATGGTCGACCGCTCTCGAGCACGAGCACGTCGTCGTCAGATCCGAACTCAAACTCCTTCGGTACCACGATGTCGCGCGAGGCATCCACTGGAGCCCTTGTACCTGTTCCGGACGCTGCTGTCAATCGCGAGCCGTGCCCGGTCGAGCCCTTGCAGCGCAGACCGGTCGTTTGGTAGATTCACAGCGCATGCATCTCTACCTGGTACTCGCGGTTCCCCTCTCCTACCTTTACGCGCTCGTGCGCCGGGACGAGTTCACCGAGCCGACGACGTTC
>SKVA01000189.1 GCA_007129695.1 Spirochaetaceae bacterium
CCGGTAGGCGGTGAGAGTCAACGTGTTGCGGAGCGTTACACCGAAGTAGTACGACGCAAAGAATTGCCTGAAGTGCTTCAGACCCGCCCAGGGGCTCGTCCAGAACCCGCGGCTCACCTGGAAATCGCGAAACGCGATCTGCGCACCCCACATCGGTCCATACTGGAAGATCACCAGATAGACGAGGGCCGGCGTCAACAACAGCAGCAGTTCCCAGCCCTCGGTCTTTCGACCTGGAAGGCGCGCGCGTCTTGCATGCGGCCGGACGCTTTGTTGCGAACCCTGCTCTATCTGCACATCGTCTCCTCCCGTATCTGCTTCGCTCCAGTATTGGGTCGGTTCCGGTTGTACCGCAATCGGTATTATCGCGAATCTGACGAATCGGTGGGGCGTCGCGAGATCATGGAAACGACCGATTGCATTGTGGATTCGACCGATTCTGAAACCGCTTGGGCATCTTCACCTTGACGAACGGTCGATCAGGCATGATCATTTGGTGCCGGAGATGTTGTGATCAGATACTCGTCGTACCACCGAATCCTCGTGTCGTATCTGGTGATCCTGGGCGTATCGATGATCACGTTGACGCTGATCGGCTATTCGATGGTTACTCGGGCGGCGTATCGCGAAGCGGCTGGTCACAGCGCGGAGCTCGCCGAGCGCGTACGGACCGCAGTAGATCGGGAAATCGCCCATATCACCGCGATCGCGCACGCGATCGACCGCGATTTCGAGATCCGTCACCCGCAGGCGTTCGGGGATCCCCCTGACGTCATGACGATCCAGAGGCGGTTCTCCGCACTCGTATCGACGAACCGATTCGTGCAGGAGGTCATCTACGCCGCACGAGGCGTCCAGCCGTACATCGGCTCGACCGGCGTGCTCTCACCTACTGCGGTCCTGTTCGCGTACGCTCGCCGAGACGTGCTCGACGGCTATCGGTTCAACCAGGTGGTCGAGTCGGTACGCAGGCCCGGCTTCATCCTGCTGCGAGAGACCATGGAGGCCGACGGTCCGTTCCTGTTCTACGCCCATCCGCTCGGTTTGAGAACGGATCGCCCGGCAGTTGCAGTCTTCGTGATTCCGACCGCGAACCTTCTCAGCGTCGTGACCGGAGTTGCCACGACCTCGGCACGTGCCGAGGCGTCTCAGGCGACGGGTCACGGCCGCGCGGCGGGCAGCTTCGTCCTGATCGACCCGTACGGAACGGTCGTGCTCGCGCATCCATCCGTCGACCGCTCCGTTCTATCGACCGCTGTGCAGTACGCGCGCACGCCGGCAACGAGCGACTCGTCGTCGACGCGTGTCGGTCGGCACGTCGTAGCGCGAGCGACCTCGCTGGAATCCGGATGGACAACGGCGCTGCTGATACCGATCGAAGCGACCACTGCGATCGCGCGCGATGCGCTGCAGGGACTGCTCATCGTTGTTTTGCTGCTCATCGTGATCGAGATCGTCCTGCTGGAGATCTTTCTGCGGTGGAACTACCGTCCCGTCTCGGTCCTGCTCGAGGACGTCGAGCATCCGGATCGGCCGAACACGATGATCGACCGAAGGCTGCCTTCCGAGCTGTCGGCGGTGCACACCGCGCTTCACGACGCGCATCGGCTTCAGGCCGCGGACCGCGCGACACGCGAGCTCGGGGCGGCAGTCATGATGGAAAAGCCGGATGCCGCAACCATGTCAATGCTGATAGAACGCATCGGGATGGATACCGCTGCGCCCGGATACCGCGTGCTCGCGGCGCGCGTTCCTGAATCGACAGGCTCGTTGGCCGCTGGGACGACTGTGGTCCGAAGCGGGCTCGAACCGCTCGGCCTGGCCGTCCAGCCGGTCGCGGTGACGCCGCGGACGATTGAGTGGCTCGTCGCCGGCCCGGACCAACCGCCCGTTGAGGCGATCGAGCGGATGTATGCGCGACTCGTGACCGCGGTCGGTAGCGTTCTGCACATCGGAGTCGGACCATTCGTCCGGCGCGTCGAAGACATCGGCCAATCGATGCGCGAGGCTCACGACGCCGCACTCGGTGCACGGCTCCGGGAATGCACGATGATCGATCGGTCTGCGCCGGACGATCACGAGGGAGCTTCTGGAACGGTGCGCTTCTCCCGCGATGTGATGGCGGCGGTAGAGCGGGCGATCGAGTCCGATGGGCCGGTCGAGACGGTGGCCACGATCGAGTCGTTGATTGAACGGTTCCGCGCGGCGCCGGCGCGATCGGCCGACCTCATCGGCGATGCGCTCTCGCTCTCGGCGCTCGTAGGTCGGAGAATCGCGCAATCGCCCGCTGAGGATTCGGGCGATTGGCGACCGCGACTGATCGAGCGATTGCACGACGCCGACGCGTCGCTCCTCGACGGAGCGCTCTCGCTCGAGTCGTTCGGCCGCGCGCTGTGTTCGATCGTTGATGACGCCGACCGAGCGCGCGAGATACGATGGGCGGGCTCAGGCGCGAACGAGTCGCGCGCGCAGCAGATCGTGTCGTACGTCGAGGAGCATCTGTTCGATCCGAACCTGTCGCTTGCGTCCGTGGCACGGTCGGTCGGTGTGTCGCTGTCGACGGCGGGCACGTTGTTCAAGAGGAGCACGGGCACGGTGCTTACGGGATTTGTAGGTGAGCGACGGATCGCCGAGGCGAAGCGGCTGCTGCGTGAAGGCATCCCTGTCAACGACGTCGTCGACAAGATCGGCTACCGGGACAGCACGAGTTTCATCCGGAAGTTCAAGCGAATGACCGGCACGACTCCGGGAGACTGGCTGAGAGGGAGAACCGGGTCGGTGTCGGCTCGACCGGTTCCTGACAGCGCTGACGTGTGATACGAGACGCTGACGGGGACGCGCCCGAAGAGTACGCGCCGGCACCGAGCGCGGTGATGCACGCCGCGGTCGCCTGCGGGGCCAGGGGCGCGGAGGGGTCCGAAGGGGTCCGGGCATTGACGCAGATGTAAAAGCTCCATAACTACCTCAAGGCGGTCTTCCATACACACAACGACGAGTCCGCTGCTCAGATAGTGCAAGAGCTCGAGAATCGTGGAAGATC
>SKVA01000301.1 GCA_007129695.1 Spirochaetaceae bacterium
AAACGACGATTCGTGGAAGTGGTGCGCTCGGCCTGAGCGACGAGGTGTCCGCTTGACCAAACGATGTCGCGCGCGATCGCATCGCAAACCATCGCCGCTCCGACACGGTCGCCGTCGGAGCGGCGATTGCCTATCTTGGTGGCAAAACCGGCAAGGATCGACGATGGACAAAGATACGCTGCGCGCGACGTTCGGGATCACGGAAGCCCGCTTGAACGACGCGCAGATGACGTGGGACGATCTCGAGGAGATCGAGCGACGGTACGCCGCGATTCGCGGAGGACTCGAGTCGGTCGGACGATACGTCGTCGACTCGCTGCTGCGGTGTCCGACCGTCCACTCGATCAAGTATCGGCTGAAGGACTCGGACCATCTGCTCGAAAAGGTCGTCCGCAAGCGGGCCGAACGGCCCGATCGAAAGATATGCGCCGACAACTACCGCGACGAGATCACCGATCTGGTCGGAATTCGGGCGCTTCATCTGTTCAAGGAAGACTGGCTGTCGGTCCACACGTACATCAAGGAGATGTGGGAGCTCAGCGAGCAGCCGATCGCGTACGTCCGCTCGGGCGACCCCGAAAAGATCACCGAGTTCTACCGCCAGAACGGGTGCGAGGTTCGCGAGCACCGATTCGGGTACCGTTCGGTTCACTACCTGATTTCGTCGAGTCCCGACCGCGAGCGCTACCTGGTGGAGATTCAGGCCCGCACGGTGTTCGAGGAGGCGTGGGGAGAGATCGACCACGTGATCAGTTATCCGTACGCTCAGGACAACGAGCTCCTGGTACGGCTCTCGTCGATCCTGAACCGGCTGTCGGCGAACGCCGACGAGCTCGGATCGTACATGCGCTACCTCAAGAACCGGACCGACCACATGCAGAACGAGTACGCGGCCGCGATCGGCACGAAGAACAGGCTCATCGCCGATCTGCAGAGCAAGATCGACCAGCTTGAGATCGGTGCCGCGCAGAAGGCGTCGATCACGTCGGACCTGGTCGCGCTCGGGCAGAACCGCACGAACGAGGCCCGGTTCGACGAGCACTACCCGTGGCTCGAGCACCTGATGGAGTCCGACCTCTTCCGCGGGATCACCGAGCGGGTCGAGAAGGTCATGCAAGCCGAGGGGTTCCAGCCGATCGAGCTGTCCGACCAGGACATCGAGATGCTGACGAACGCGCAGCGCGAGCTCGTGAAGATGCTCGACAGCTCAGATGACGTACGAAAGGTACTCGAGCACGCGCCGATCCATCAGCGACTCAGGATGCTCGAAGACGCGACGCGCCAAAGGGGTTCAGCCGCCGATCACGACGAATAGTGACCACCGGTCGGCCGGATGAGCCGCTGGCGCGCATCCGCCTCAGTGCTTGACAATCTCATATGATAGTGTATAATTGACACTATGTTTAACTACCAGTACCCACACCCCGCGGTGACGGTCGACTGCGTCGTGTTCGGACTCGACGATGCTCACTCCGGCGGTGCAGCACAGCGCGCGAACCGGTCGACCACCGCAGCCGACGGGCGCGACCTGACCGTGCTGCTGATCCAGCGCGACCTCGACCCGTACTCAGGCGCTTGGGCGCTCCCCGGTGGCTTCGTGAAGATCGACGAGGATCTCGAGGCAGCGGCGCTCCGCGAGCTCGAAGAGGAGACCGGCGTGCGCGATCTCTACCTCGATCAGCTCGGCGCGTTCGGAACCCCCGACCGCGATCCGCGCGAGCGGGTCATCACGGTCGCGTACCTGGCGATCGTGAACCTCTTCGACCACCCGGTTACGGCAGCGACCGACGCGCGCAACGCGGGCTGGTTCCCGGTCGATGAGCTCCCGCGCCTGGCGTTCGACCACGACGTGATTCTGGCGGCGGCGCTCGACAGGCTGCGCGCGACGGTGCGCGACGAGCCGATTGTCTTCGAGTTCCTCCCCGACAAGGTCACGCTCCGACAGGTCCAGGCGACGACCGAGGCGATCCTGGGCGAACCGCTCGACAAGCGCAACTTCAGAAAGAAGCTCCTGGCGACCGGGCTGATCGTTCCGCTCGACGAGGTCGAGATGGACGTCGCGCACCGCGCCGCGCAGCTCCACCGCTTCGATCGCGAGCGCTACGACGCGCTGCGCGCCGAAGGGTACCGGTGGAACGCGTGACGACGGGGCTCGCGCTCGGCAAGTTCGCGCCGCTTCACGCGGGTCACCAGCACGTGATCGACACCGCACGATACGAGACGGACCGGCTGATCGTCATCGTCTACGACGCGCCGTCGACGACCCGGGTCCCGCTCTCCACGCGAGCCGACTGGATCCGCGCGATCTACCCCGATGTCGAAGTGATCGAGGGTCGCGGTGCGCCCGAGGAGACCGGCTACACGAACGAGATCATGGCGACGCAGGAGCGCTATCTCGGCTCGATCCTCGACGGCACGAAGATCGACGCGTTCTACTCGAGCGAGCCGTACGGCGATCACGTGAGCCGGTTCCTTGGGTGCGCGAACCGGGTAGTAGACCTGAACCGCGCGCAGCACGCGATCTCCGGCTCGGCGATCCGCAACGACCTGCACGCGCACCTCGACGCGCTCCACGCGGTCGTGCGCGCAGACGTCGTCCCAAGGATCGTGCTCATAGGCGGACCTTCGACCGGCAAGACAACGACGGCGAGCGCGCTTGCGACGCGACTGGGAGAGCCGCTGTGTCTGGAGTACGGGCGCGACTACTGGTTCGCGCACCAGCAGAACCATAGGCTGTCGATGAGCGACCTGGAGACGATCGCGGCCGAACAGGTGCGGCTCGAACGCGACGCTGGGCGGCGCGCGCGTCGATGGGTGGTCTGCGACACGTCGCCGCTCACGACGCTCGTCTACGCGCGCTACTACTTCGGCCACGCGTCGGCAGCGCTCGAACGCATCGCGGCCGACTACCACGCGTACGGCCGGCTGGTCGTGCTCTGCGACACCGACATCCCGTTCGACGACAGTCCTGATCGATCGGGGCCGGCGTCACGGGAGCGCCTCCAGGCGCTCACAGTCGAGGAGCTCGCCGCG
>SKVA01000532.1 GCA_007129695.1 Spirochaetaceae bacterium
ATGCACGAGCGTGAACGGCGTGCCGTCGGCGCGCGTGATCGCGGCTCGCCCCAGGTACGGCCATCCGATGCGGTACGGACGCAGCCCGGGCAGCGGCGTCGACGGGAATCTGACGACGGGGAATGGATCCTCATCGTCGAACCCGGGAACGGCCGGCGCGAACACCAGAGCGTCATGCCCCGCGCCGCACAGCTCGCGCGCGTAGTTTTCGACGCAAACGCCGACGCCGTCCATGACCGGCTTGTACGAGTCACTGAACTGCCCGATCACGTACCGGTCGCTCACAGGTTCTCCTCCGTACTCCGATCAAGCCGCCGCCAACGTCCGGCAATGTCGGCGAACAGGCGCTGCACCCGCTGCGCCTCGGCTTCGGTCAGTCGGGCACGACCGAACAGATCGGACAGGAACCGGGGCAGCCCCTGCGGACCCGACTGCGCCGGATATCCGATATCGTGCAGTGATCCGACGATTTCGTCTACCGTCGAAGCGATGACCCGCTGCCCGATTGGCGCCGATTGCCGACCGTCGGGCACAGCGGCGACGAACAGCTCGTAGCAGATCACCTGGACCGCGTGCGACAGGTTGAGCGATGGACAGATCTCAGCCGTCGGGATCGAAACGGCCAGATTGCACAATGACAGCTCCTCGTCGGAGAGACCCGACTGCTCATTGCCAAAGACTATCGCGACCCGCCCTGGCGCGGAGTCGCGGGCGACCGCGGCGAACTCCCGCGGAAGGTAGGAACGAAGCTTACGCCTCTGACCGGTGCGTCGAGTGATCCCGGCAACCACCGCGTAGTCGCCGAGCACCCGCGATAGATCGTCGGTCGTAACGATCGTATCGAGCACGTCTACCGCACCAACGGCGAGCGGCGCCGCGGCCGTTCGGTCGAACGACGCACCGGCAACGATCACTCTCGTGATCGACGCGCTCTTCGCCGCACGGCAGGCAGAGCCGATATTGCGCGGCTCGCTCGGACGCGCGAGCACGACGTCTACGTGGTCGAGCACCGCAGGGCTCAGGAACCGTCTGCGATCGAGTCGAGGTCGGCAACACCAGCGCGCACGTGCTCGGCCGAGTCATCCAGGGCGGCCTGCTCTTCGGCGTCCAGCTCCAGCTCGATGATGCGCTCGACCCCGGAGCGCCCGAGCTGAACCGGAACACCCAGGAAGATGTCGCGATGACCGTACTCGCCGTTCAGGTACGCCGAAGCGGGCGCTACCAGCTTCTGATCAAGAATCACCGCTTCGACCATCTTTGCGACGCTCGCGGCCGGCGCGTAGTACGCGCTACCGGTCTTCAGGTAATTCACGATCTCACCGCCCCCGGTTCGCGTCCGGTCGCTGAGCTTCTTGATCTCATCGGCGGGCAGGAGCTCGCCGATCGGGAATCCGGCGACGGTTGTGTAGCGGGAAACGGGCACCATCGTATCGCCGTGTCCGCCGAGTACCATCGCAGAAACGTCGCTCGGCAGCACGCCGAGGCGCTCGGCGATGAAGTACCGGAACCGGGTCGAATCAAGGACGCCGGCCATCCCGACAACACGCGCCGACGGGAAGCCCGTCTCGCGCAGCAGCGCCATCGCGATCACGTCGAGCGGATTCGCGACCGCGATCACGACCGCATCGGGGGCGTGCCTCCTGATGCTCTCGCCCGCGGCGCGCGCGATCGAGACATTCGTCTTCAGCAGGTCCATGCGGTCCATGCCCGGCTTGCGCGCGATACCGGCGGTATGAACGACGACGTCGCTCCCGGCGATCTGCGAGTAGTCGTTCGTCCCGACGATATCGACGGTGAACTCCTGCGACGGAGACCCGTGCAGGAAGTCGGCCGCCTTCGCCTGCGGCAGTCCTTCAACGACATCAACCATGACGACATCGGCGATGTTGCGCTGCGCGATGTAGTAGACCGCGGTCGCGCCGACGTTTCCGGCGCCAATGACAGATACCTTCGGCATATCAGCTCCTGTCCGTCGCCGGGAACGACCCGGCCGCCGAAAGGGATTCGGCAGATTGTGAGAGGTGGGCACGTTGCGATTCGTCGAGCAACGGCTCGAGGATCCGCTCGGCGCCGCCTGCACCGATCACCACTGGCAGGCTCATCGCGACCCCGGAGACACCATACTGACCCGAGAGCACGGTCGATAC
This sequence comes from Spirochaetaceae bacterium, assembly GCA_007129695.1. GTDB lineage: Bacteria > Spirochaetota > Spirochaetia > DSM-27196 > SLST01 > SLST01. The sequence continues at coordinate 2,148 of SKVA01000532.1, forward strand.
CGACAGAACCCGCTTCGAGTCGCGCAGAACTGCCTCGGCGACGTCGACGATCGCGGCTGCCGGACCGTAATAGCTGGTCGAGCGTTTCGCCAGGTCGAGGATCTCATCGCCGGCGCCGCGAACCTGTTCGAACAGGCGGTCAATCCGGTCGGAAGGAACAAGCGTCGCGATCGGCACTCCCGCGACCGTGCAGTACGCGCGCAGCGGCATCATGCGTTCGCTATGCGGACCGATGACCGTCGCCGATATGTCGGCCGCCGACGTCTGCAGTTCGCTCGCGATCAGGTAGCGCAGCCGCATCGAATCGAGCACGCAGCCGGCGCCGATAACACGGCCCGCCGGCAGCCCCGACACCGACTGGAGATCGCGGACCATCAGGTCGACCGGCTCGGTCGCAACGATGACCGTACCGCGATACCCCTGGAGCTTCTTCGCAATCGCGGCGACGTCGTCGCGGTTGCGCTCGTAGAGATCGAGCCGTGTCTGACCCGGCTCACGAACCGCGCCGACCGACACGAGGACGACTGTCGCGTCGAGCGCGTCATCGATCCGGTCGGTCCCACGGAGCGGATACTGGTAGTTGCGTAGCGGAGCCGCCTCCATCATGTCGAGCGCCTTTCCGGTGGACAGGCCCTCTTTTGCGTCGTAGAGGCAGACGCTTCCAATGGCGCGCTCGGCTGCGAAGAACGCGACGTTCGCACCCAGATTGCCGCTTCCGACAATGCCGAAATGTGTCATTCCTAACTCCTGTGTACCCACAATATAGCGGAAACCGTGTGCTCCGTCATCGCCCGAATTGCCCGCGATGACTGGGGTTGGTATCCTTCTCGAAGTCAGGAGGAGAGAACCAATGGCGGACGAACGCTACGAATCCGACTCGATG
>SKVA01000399.1 GCA_007129695.1 Spirochaetaceae bacterium
ACCGATACCGCGAACGCCGGGTCGTGTCAAGGTTGCCCGCCCGCGATCTCGTACACCGTGTGCCGCCCGGACCGACCGACCACCGACAGCACCGTCATCTTGCGGAGCGCCGACGTTACAGGCTGCACCGTCCGGTACGGCAGACCGGTCGCCGCGATGAGGTCTTCGTTTGTGAACCGCGTCTCGCGTAGCTCGGGCGGGATGTGAGCCAGGTAGTCCGCGCCGCTGCAGAGTCGATGGAGCGCGACGATGCGCGACAGCGCTCGGCCCGCGATCCTGACGCCACGCCGGCGCCAGCTTCCGGTTCCGTCGTCGATTCGGGTCTCCACTACATCCACGATCAGCACGTCGATCGTGACCGCCGGATCGGGGAGGAGGTCCGCGATCGATACGATCTCCCTGAACGCGTCTTCGACGCGGCCGCGCTTCGGGGAGCGGCGGCTGCTGACAAGCTCGCCACCCGCGGAGAGCTTGTTGATCACGGTCTCCCGCGCGACCGGATGGACGATCCGGATCGGTCGCTGCACCGACAGCGTGACGATCTTCCGCCGCAGCTTCCCGAGTCCGCGCGTCTGTACCTCGATCAGCTCGTCGTCGGTCACGACGTCGACAAGAAATCCGCCGAACTCCTGCTCGGGCAGACCCGCACCCTCCGCGTACGCGAGTTTGATCTGTTCGTGGAGCGTTGTCTCGTTCAGACTTCCGATCATTGCGCGTCCGGTGCCGGAGCCATCCTACACCATTGACACGCTCTGTGCGCGGGCCTACTGTCGATCCATGAACCTCAAGAAAGCGCTGTCTCCCTCGGTCATTCGCACCGACATGGTCGGGCGGACCAAAGATGAGATCATCGACGAGATGATCGACGTGCTCGCGGCGACCGGCAAGATCACCGATGTCGACCGCGCGCGCGCGGCGATCCGCGAACGCGAGCGCAAGATGTCGACCGGGATGGAGCACGGCATCGCGATACCGCACGGCAAGACCGACGCGGTGAGCGAGCTCCTCGCGTGCGTCGGCGTGACCTCGCACGACGTCGATTTTGGCGCGCTCGACGGCAAGCCGTCGCGGATCTTCATCATGACGCTCTCTCCGGTCGACCGTACCGGGCCGCACATCCAGTTCCTGGCCGAGATCAGCCAGCTCCTGCGCAGCTCAGACAAGCGGCAGAAACTCCTGGAGGCGCCGACACCCGAAGCTCTGCTGAAGGCGCTCCTGTCGTGAGTCACCGGATGACGCTGCTGGTCCTGCAGCTGGCTGCGATCGTGATATCGGCGAAGCTGCTCGGGTACCTGTTCGAGCGTCACCTCCGGCAGCCTCGCGTGCTCGGTGAGCTCGCCGCAGGGATGCTGATCGGTCCTTACGCGTTGGGGGCGTTCACGCTCCCGCTGCTGCACGCGCCGCTCTTCCCGATCGAACCCGGCGCGCTGCCGGTGACCGCCGAGCTCTACGGATTCGCGGTCGTCGCGTCGATCGTGCTGCTTTTCCTTGCCGGGCTCGAGACCGATCTGCCGACCTTCCTCCGGTTCTCCGGGGTCGGGAGCGCGGTCGGCGTCGGCGGCGTCGTCACAAGCTTCGCGTTCGGAGCGGTCGGCGCGTGGCTTCTGCTTCCCGGTGTCGATAGCGTCATGGACCCGGCCGCGCTCTTTCTGGGAACGCTGTCGACCGCGACCAGCGTCGGCGTGACCGCGCGCATTCTGTCCGAACAACGCAAGCTGTCGTCGCCCGAAGGTGTCACGATCCTTGCAGCCGCGGTCCTGGACGACGTGATAGGGATCATTCTGCTCGCCGTCGTGGTCGGCCTTGCACGAGCGACCGCGCCCGGCGACGTCGGTGCCGTCGACTGGCGCCAGATCGGGATCATCGCGGGGCGCGCGTTCGGTTTCTGGGTAGGGTCGACCGTGATCGGTATTCTCATCGCACCGCGCCTGACGCGCGGTCTGAAGCGGACTCACTCGCTCGAAGTCGTCGCGTCGGTCGCGTTCGGCATCTCATTGCTGCTCGCCGGGTTGAGCGAGATGGCGGGGCTCGCGATGATCATCGGTGCGTACGTGACCGGGCTCGCGCTCAGCAGGACCGACGTCGCGCACGAGATACGCGAACGTATGGAGGGCCTCTCTGCGTTCCTGGTGCCCGTCTTCTTCTGCGTTATGGGGATGCTCGTCGACTTCGGCGCGATCGGGCCGGTGGCCGTCTTCGGGCTGATCTTCACCGGTCTTGCCGCCGCCGGGAAGCTCATCGGCGCCGGCGTGCCCGCGCTGATCTCCGGGTTCACGCTGCGTGGCGCGCTGCGGATCGGCGCCGGCATGCAGCCGCGCGGAGAGGTCACGCTGATCATCGCCGGGATCGGGCTGTCGGCCGGCGCGATTGGGCAGGATCTGTTCGGCGTCGCGATCATGACGCTCCTGATCACGACCGTGATCGCGCCGCCGGCGTTGGTTGCGGCGTTTCGCGGTGGATCGGGATACCGGCGCACCGTCCGTAGCGCAGACGCGGAGCCCGGCAGCCAGATTCACATTCCACTTCCCGGTGCCGCGACCGCCGACTTCCTACGCGGGCGGGTCCTGCGCGCGTTCAGAAGCGCCGATTTCTTCGTTACGCGCGTCGATTTCGCGCGGCCGATCTACCGGATCCGCCGGGACAATACGATCGTGACGCTTACGCAGGATGACGGCGATCTGACGATATCGATGCGACCGAAGGACGAGCACTTCGTGCGTCTGCTGGTTCTGGAGGAGCTGGTCGAGCTCACCGACATGATGGAACGCCTGAAGGAGTTCCGCAGCCCCGGCTCGCTCGGCCAGTCGGTCGTTCAGGGGCTGTTCGGCCTGCCCGATCTGCCGGAGCCCGATGAGCCGGCCGATCCGCCAGATCCGCCGGACCCGGACGAACCGTTGCCCGATCAGGACGATGACCCCGACCGATGAGCCAAAAAAAGCCCCGAGGGGGAGGAACCCTCGGGACATGAATCATCGACCCGCCGCTTCGACGCGGGCCACACCCAAGATCAAAGCTGGATACGAGTACCC
>SKVA01000340.1 GCA_007129695.1 Spirochaetaceae bacterium
GCTCAGGGTCCAGCCAGGCACGCTCCATGACCAGACCGGTCAGGACACGCGACGCTATCAGCGGCTCGTCGTGCGCGAACTCGACCAGGAGCTCGCCATCGCGCGCGTAGAAGCGGTGCGCGAGCGTCACGGGGTCGAGCACCCAGTACTCCTGCACGCCGTGCTGCTCGTACTCGGCGAACTTCACGCCGATGTCGCGCGCGCCTGTCGTCTGACTCAGTACTTCGACGACCAGATCGGGCGCACCGTCTACGTAGGTATCGCGGACCAGAGCGAGCCGTTCGGCCGAGTAGAACGCCAGGTCGGGAAGGAAGACGTTGCGCGAGCTCAGTTTCACCGCGACCACTTCGCGGAAGAGTTCGCCCAGCCGATGCGTCTCGATGTACTGCCTGAGTAACGAGTCCACGAAGTTCGTGAGCCGCGCGTGCGGTATCGATACCGGTGAGTGCATCTCTATCGCTCCATCGATCAGATCCGCATGCTTACCCGGCTCGAGCCAGTCGAGAAACTCGTCTGCGCTGAGAAGCTGGTATTCGCTCTTCGTCGACAGCGACACGTAGGTCGGCATACGCGGAGTATAACATACCGACGGCCCGCGATCACGCGCCGCGCGGCCAGTCGCCGCTACGACGGCTTCCGGAAGGGATGCGAATCCGTTCGAGGGCTTGACGGTTCGAACACTGTTCGATAATCTATCAACGTTCGCATAGCACGAAGCGAAAGGAGACGACGTACGAACGACGATCCGATGACCCCACGCGAACGAGCGGTGAAGGAGCAGGACGCGCTCCGCGAGCGCATCCTGGACGCGGCCGAGGAGATCCTGATCGACGGGCACGGCGAGCGACTATCGGTGCGCGCGATCGCGCGGCGGATCAGTTACGCGCCGGCGTCGCTCTACTACCACTTCGCCGACCGGGACGCGATCATCGCCGGCGTGCTCGGCCGCGGGGCGCGTCGAATCGGTGCGGCGATCAGCGCGGCGGCGCAGGCCGAGCGCAGCGCGATCGGTGCGCTGCGCGCCGCGTTCCGGGCGTACGTCTCGGTGGCCACTGAGAAGCCGGCGCTCGCGCTCGTCGTCTATTCGATGAAGCGTCCACTGTCGACCAACCTCGCGCGCGGCGCGAGCAGTCGTAACCCGAACCTTGCCGCGCTTGCCGCGCTGATCGGACGCGCCCGGGAGGAAGGGGAGATCTCGATCGCGGATGTGGACCTTGCGGTTCGGTGCGTGTGGACCGCGGCGCAGGGGTTGGTGATCCGGCTCGCGCTCGATCAGAACGCTCCGGAGTCGGACAGGAACGAGCTGATCGACGCGTACGTGGATCTGGTGATGAACGGCCTGTGTGGAGGAACAACAGAGTGGGAAGCAGACAGACAAGGACCCGGACGCGCGCGCGCGCACAAGCGCACCGCCGACCGTGGTGGCAGACCGTAGGCCGGGTCGCGATCGTGATCGGCATCGCCGCGACCTTTGCATCGTGCATCACGATGGAGCGCAGGGCGCACAACTACATCGCGCGTCTGCCTGCACCACGATACGTCGGCGACACGATAACCGAGGCGGACCTTGCGGCGCTCCCGGAAGTCGTTCAGCGCTACCTGCGCTACTCGCAGGTAGTCGGCAAGCCACGGATCGACAGTTTCGGATTCGCGATGGAAGGCAGAATCAGGCAGACCGCCGACGGACCGTGGATGCCGATCGTGTCGCGCCAGTACAACCTTCTCTCCGAGCCCGCGCGGATCTACTACATCGTCAGTCCGGGGACTCCGATGAGCGGCATCGACAGCTACCTGTACGGTGAAGGTCGCATGCACATCCGGCTGTTCAACCTGATTCCGGTCGCGAACGTCCGGGGACCGGAGATGGACGCGTCCGCACTGGTAACGTTTCTCAACGACCTGATAGTCTGCCCGATCGGGTACTTCTCGGTCCCGGTCGAATGGCAGGGTCTGTCCGACACGCAGGCAACGGTATCGTTGTCGAACCGCGGCACGACGGTGAGCGCGACGCTCACGTTCGCCGACGATGGACGGCTCCTGAACTGGGAGAGCAACGATCGGTACGTGGAAATCGGCGGGAAGCAACTACCAGACCGATGGTCGACACCGATGACCGAGCACGCCGAAGTCAACGGCCTGCGCATCCCGGTCGCCGGCAGCGGGATCCACGACTACGACGGCTCGCCGTACACGTACGTAGAACTCGACCGTATTCACAACCTTCGCTGGGGAATCCGAACGCTCCCACCGGCCCCGGCTTTGTGGAGCGAATGAACTCGACCTTCGTCTCCGAGGAGTTCGGCCGGCGGGAAGCGGACGTCATCTGGAGGCTCGCTTTTCAGGGTCGGCCCATCTACCTCTTTCTCCTGATCGAGTTTCAGTCATCGGTGAACCAATGGATGGCTCTGCGATTCTTGCGTTACCTTGCGGAGTTCTACCAGTCGTTGGTGGCCGAAGGTCAGACAGCGCCGCTTCCCGCGGTCATTCCGCTGCTCCTCTACACCCGTGATTCGAGGTGAGCGGCCGCACGGTCGACCCGGACTATACGATGAGCTTCACGAGCTCCGGAATCGCGGAGACCAGGTACAGCGACAGGCTGAGGATCTTCCGGTCGTAGTTCGGCTGCCCGGAGTAGAGGCGCACGCCGAGGGGCGAGTGCTTCTCTTCGATGAACCGATGCATCGACCTGAGTGTGCCGCTCTTGCCCGACGAACTGTTCGGCGGCCGCGCCTGCGTTGATCGCAAGGAGCTCCTTCTCGAGTACGAACTGCCCGGACACACCGCAGAGGCTGCCGGCGAGCCCAACATCGATGAACAGGATTTTGAACTTCTCCTGGGATACAGACGCGCCGAGCGGCAGGCCGGACGCGGCGGTCCGGTGGATTCTCCGGATCAACCCCGCGGTCGCGAGCAGGTCGATGGCGGCCTTCAGTTCCCGCGCTCGTGCGTCCGGATCGATGTTCACGTACTTGATCCGTTTTCCGATCAGCGCCGGAACCGATGTGAAGACCTTCTCCAGATA
>SKVA01000318.1 GCA_007129695.1 Spirochaetaceae bacterium
CGTCGTCGGCGATCGCGTCGTGGAACTGCCGGACGCCCGCGCAGACGGGCGTCGAGGTCCGGCTCCAGGTGAGGTTCGCCGACGGGTCGCAGTCATCGTGGTTCTCGATGGGGCGCTGGTCGAGCGAACCCGACGTTGAGCGGGGATCGGTCGCCGGACAGCGCGATTCGGGCATTTCGGTAGAGACCGACACGCTGACGAGCGACGCGCCGTTCGCGTCGCTGCGCGTGCGCGTCATCGCGTATGGTGTCATCGCAGACGGCGGGCCCGGCGCGGCGATGGACAGGATCGGACTCTGCTGGTCGGGCCGGAAACCCACCGCATGGGATCGAACGCCGGACGATCTGGACGCTTCGCCGGTCCTGATCTCGGGGGTTCCCGAGTGCTCGCAGATGGTCTACCCGAACGGAGGCAACGTCTGGTGCAGCCCGGTGTCGCTGTCGATGGTGATCGGATACTGGAACGGAAACCAGGCGTGCGCGCCGCTCGTCGAACAGACACGCGTCGGGGTCTTCGATCCGGTCTACGGCGGCTACGGGAACTGGGCGTTCAACGTCGCGTGGGCCGGATCGCTCGGCTTCGTCGCGCAGGTCGTCCGATTCGCGTCATTGGCTTCAGCACGCCCGTGGATCGACGCCGGAGTTCCGCTGATACTGAGCGTATCGTGGGACAACGATGGTGAGCGCAGATTGACCGGCGCACCGGTGAAGTCGAGCAACGGCCACCTCACCGTCCTTGTCGGGTTCGACGAGTCCGGCCGGGCGATCATGAACGAACCGGCGTCACCCGACGATGCGTCGGTCCGCCGCACCTACGCGGCCGACGAGCTCGAAGCGTGCTGGCTCACCGCGTCTGGCGGCGTAGCGTATCTGGTCTACCCGCCCGGTCACCCGGTGCCCGAAGGCGGAGGGTACGCGGTGAGCACCGCCTCCTGAATCGACTCCTCCCACCAGCTGTACGATGAGAACCGGCCGCGGGTGAGCTCGGGATCCGCGGCGGTTCCGCCGATCGTGTAGCAGAAGCCGTACCCGGCGTCGGGATCGAAGAGCACGCCGCCAAGAAAACCGTACGCATCGCCGTGATGCCCCCACAACCGGGGACCGCCGTCGGGAAGCAGCCGGTCCGATCCTTCGGCGTCGGCGGTCGCGGTCGTCCGGAACAGCCCGAGTCCGGCAAGGCGCGTGACGCCGTTGTACGTCTCGCCGTTTCGCAGCGCTGGATCCCAGCTCCACTGCGAACGCATCATCTCGGCGATGCTCGTCTCACCGACGATCGCGGTACGCGCGCGCAGCACGGGGTCGACCATGAACGACACGAAACGCAGCAAATCCTCGATCGACGCGCGCAGGCCCCCCTGCGGAGACAAAAAGGTCGCGTTCGTGCCAACCCGGTAGTCGTGGACCGGATCGGGCCGGGCTGACACGCCGGCGAACGTATCGGTCTGCGCGACCCAGCTGCCGTGCTCGTCGTAGTGTCCGTCGCGCATCTTCCGGTAGGGCGGCACCAGCCGACCGATCGCGTCGGCGGACAGTGCGTCGGTCCCGAACCCGCCGCCAAGCCCCATCGGAGCAAGCACCGCGTCGTGCATGTACCGGTCGAAGCGTCGGCCGCTCACGCGCTCGATCACCGTCCCGAGCACCCCGTAGCCCAGGTTGCAGTAGCAGTAGTACTCTCCGGGCGGGCCGGCCGCCGCGAAGTGCGCACCGCCATCCCAGTGATCCGACCGCGGATCAAAGAACCCGCGGAGATCCCGATCCGCGGGCAACGAATAGAGCTCTCCGTCACGGAGCGACGACGTGTGGGAAAGCAGCATCCGCGGCGTGATCGCGTCGCCGGGATGAGCGGGATGGCGCAGGCTGAACCCGAGTGAGTCGCTCACGTCTGCGTCCAGATCGATCAGACCGCGCTCGCACAGGCCGAGCACCGCGAGCGCGACAAACGGTTTCGACAGCGACGCGACGCGGATCAACGAGTCGAGTCGATAGGGTTCGGCGCCCGCGATCCCGGGCGCGCGCGAACCCCAGGCATGGGTGAACACGACCTCACGGTCGTGAACCACGCCCACCGCGAGGTAGGCAAGCCCGGCCACTCCGCTCGACGCGATCGCATCGAGCCGTCGGCGCAGTGTCGCGTCCGGGTTGGCGGGCACGGAAACGCTATGCGAAACGCGCATCGATTTCACGATCAACGCGTCCTGTGGTAGATTGGAGGAAGGTGGCTGTGAAGCGCAGAATCGTGGAGTCGTATCTCAAATCGCTTCTCCCGTCGGCCGTGCTGGTCGCTGTCGGCTGGGTACTCGCGATCCCCGTACTCGGCAACTCCTACTACCTTGCGATATACCTGCCGGTCGTGATGACCGTGTGCGTGTTGCTCGCGTGGTTCGGCTATCTCAAACGCGACCACTTCGTCCCGCCGCGTCAGCGCCGGGAACCCGCTCCTGTCACCGACGAAAATGATACCGGTTCGCCGCTCGCCCGATGGGACGCGGCGATTCTCCCGCGCTCCGATACCAAACCCGATACCGGCAACCGGCCGCTGGTCCTGCTGTGGATAGCCGTGAACCTGGGCATCGTCGCAACGGCGCTCTATCACGCGTTCGGAGTCGGCGCGTCGTTCTTCGGCGCGGCCTGACGGCTCCTGCGTTCGGCAGCCCTTACGGCGGCGACCTCGTGATACCCCGCGATCTCCGCGTCGTTACCGAGTACGAAGTGCCCGGGGGTAATCTCCGCGAGACGCGGCGCGAGACGCGGCGCGAGATGCGGCTCGCCCGCTGAGTAGTCATGCGAGGACGGATCGTAGAACTTCACTACCTTCTGCTTCTCGCGCCGTGGGTCGGGCAGCGGTATCGCCGACAGCAGCGATTCGGTGTACGGGTGGAGCGGGTTCTCGAAGAGCTCCTCCGTCTCGGCGAGTTCGACGATCCGTCCAAGGTTGATCACCGCGACTCGGTCGGTGATGAACCGCACGACCGACAGGTCGTGCGCGATGAACAGATACGTGAGCCCGAACTCCTTCTGCAGCCGCGACAGGAGGTTCAGCACCTGCGCACGAATCGACACGTCGAGCGCTGAGATCGGTTCGTCGGCGATGATGAATTCGGGATGGACTATCAGCGCGCGCGCGACGCCGATACGCTGTCGCTGACCGCCCGAAAACTCGTGCGGGAACCGCGACGCAAACTCGGGCAGGAGGCCCACCTCTTCGAGCACATCGGTAACCTTCGCTGCTCGCTCGGCCTCGTTTGCGAACTGCCCGGTGTTGTAGAGACCCTCAGAAACGATGTAGTCGATCTTCGCGCGCTCGTTCAGCGACGCCATGGGGTCCTGAAAGATCATCTGAATGCTCTGCGTGACCGTGCGGTCGAGTTCGCGCGAGATCGCGCCGCTGATCCGCTGGCCACGATAGCGGACCTCTCCCGACGTCGCCTCGTGAATCCGGATGATCGTCCGTCCGATCGTCGTCTTGCCCGACCCTGACTCGCCCACCAGACCAAAGGTCTCACCCTCGTAGATCTGGAAACTCACGTCACGGACCGCGACGAGCGGTTCCTTCGCCTTGACCTTGAACTCGACCCTCAGCCGGTCGACGTCGAGCAATACCGGGCGACTATCCACGGGTGTCTCCTGCGTACTCGGCGAGCATCTGCCGGATCGTCGCCGGCGGCTCGAGCTTCGGCGCCCTGGGATCGAGCAGCCACGTGCGCGCGAAATGCGTCGGGCTCACCTGGAAGTAGGGCGGACGCTCCTGATAGTCGATGTTCAGCGCGTACGGATTGCGCGGAGCGAACGCATCGCCCTGGATATCGACGAACAGATTGGGCGGGCTGCCCTTGATAGTGTAGAGCTCCTGACCCTTCTGGCCGAGCTGCGGCAGCGACGACAGGAGCGCCCACGTGTACGGGTGCTTCGCGTTGTAGAAGATCTCCTCCACCCCACCATACTCGACGATGTCCCCGGCGTACATCACCGCGACGTCGTCGGCTACGTTCGCGACGACGCCGAGATCGTGCGTGATGTAGATCACGGTGAGCTTGTAGTCGCGTTGAACCCGGCGAATCAGCTCCAGGATCTGTGCCTGAATCGTAACATCGAGCGCTGTCGTCGGTTCGTCGCAGATCAGCACCTTGGGATTACACGCGAGAGCGATCGCGATGACGATGCGCTGGCGCATTCCTCCTGAGAACTCGTGCGGGTACTGGCGGTAGCGAAGCTCCGGCTGAGGAATACCGACGTCGCCCAGGATGCGAATCGTCTTCGCCTTCGCGTGAGCACGATCGGAGTTCTCGTGCTGCTCGACCACCTCCTGGATCTGGCGGCCGATCGTCCGAAGCGGGTTGAGCGCGGTCATCGGGTCCTGGAAGACCATCGCGATTTCACGACCACGGATCGACAGCCAGTCGCGTTCGGTCTTGAACGTCGCCAGATCGTGGTCGCCGTACCGGATCGACCCGGAGTCGATCCACCCGTTTTCGTCGAGCATGCCGATGAACGACTTCGTGAATACCGACTTGCCCGATCCCGACTCACCGACGATCGCGAGCGTCCTGCCCTTGTAGAGATCGAGCGACGCACCGCGAATCGCGGTCAGCACGCGGCCGCGGAGGCTGAACTTGATAACGATGTCCTTCGCCGAAAGAATCGGTTCCTGCATCGGGACCTCAGACGTGCGTGCGCGGGTCGGCCGCGTCGGCAAAGGCGTTTCCCATCACGTAGAACGATATCGTGATCAGCGACAGAATCACCGACGGGTAGATCAGCTGGTAGCGCAGGCTCGGGATCATCATCAGCTGCCGCCCCTCGTTGACCAGGTTGCCGAGCGACGGGATATTGAGCGGCAGACCCAGACCGATGTAGCTGAGAAACACTTCGCCGGCGATCACGAGCGGAATCGCGAGCGCGAACTGGAGCATGATCACCGATACCAGGTAGGGGAGAATGTTCCGCGAGATGATCCTATGGGTTGGCGTGCCGAGACACCGCGATGCAAGGTTGTACTCGCGGTCGCGGATGATAACGACCTGGTTGCGGATGAAGCGTGAGATCGGCAGCCAGCCGAGCACCGTCATCGCGATGATCATCGTCTGCATGCTCGGGCGCAGTATATACGCGAAGAGCGCCATCACTATCGTCGTCGGAATGTTCGCAAGGACATTGTAGATCTCGGTCATCATCCGGTCGGTCTTGCGCACGTACCCCCACAGCGATCCGACCAGGATTCCTACAACGACGCGGATCGATGCAACGGTCATGCCGATCACCATCGACGTGCGGGTGCCGGTCCAGATCCGTGCCCACAGATCCTGCCCTATCGAGTTGGTACCCAGCACGAACTCGGTACCGGGGCGCGCGTTACGCAGCTGGCGATTTGTCTCGGGGTTGATATGAATGAGGTTGGGATCACGCTGCCCGGGCAGGTACGGCTGGACGAATGTGAATACCAGCAGGATCGACACGATCACGAGCGCGGCGAATGCGATCCGGTTCTTCATGAAGACCCGCAGCGTCGATCGCCAGTACGAGTAGTTGGAGTAGCCGGTTCGCTCGGCGGCTTCGGCGTCACGCTCTGCGAGCTCGAACAACCGTGCATCGTCGACAGTCGTCTCGGTCATCGTGCGCCCACCTTTCCAACGAGTTTGATCCGCGGATCTATAGCGGCCATCAGGATATCTCCGGCGAAGAGTCCAAACACACCGATGCTGGAGTAGATCAGCACCAGGAACTGAACGAGCGGGTTATCCTGGAGCGAAATCGCGTCGATCAGCAGACCGCCCATTCCGGGGATCGAGTAGAGCGACTCGATGTAGAGCGAACCCGCTATCGTAAACAGGAGCGTCGTCGGCAGGTACTGCGCCATCGGCACAAAGGCGTTGCGAAGCACGTGCTGAAACATGATCTGGGTGTTTGGGAGTCCCTTTGCCCGCGCCAGCTTGATGTAGTCCCTGTTCAGCTCGTCGACCATGAACCTCCTGATCCACATCGCGTAGCCGGCCATGCCGCTCAGCGACATCGAAAACGCCGGCAGCAGCCAGCTGATCGGATTTCTGGGATTGTAGAGGATCGGGAGGTTGAACGCCTGCGTCGCGTAGAGCTGGATGAACAGCAGATAGACAACCGCCGGGACGGCGTTCACAAAGACGATGAAGCCGGTCACCGATTTGTCGACGACCCTGTCTTTCTCCCGTGCCGCGAAAACACCCATTGTCAGGCCGAGTGAGAGCGACAGGAAGATCGCGCTGATTCCGAAGTACACCGAAATGGGAACCTTCGGCGCGACAACCTCGACGACCGGTATCCGCGGGCGGTACTTGATCGACAGTCCGAGATCACCGGTAAACAGACCGACGTAGAAGTTCGCAAGCTGGACGTACCACGGATCGAGCAGTCCCATACTCTGAAGTATCGCATCGCGCTGCGCCTGATCGAGCCGGTCGTAGTCGTCACCGAAGTACCCTTCGAGCGGCAGCAGACGCATCAGCAGGAACACGACGGTGATGACGATCAGAACCGTCACGACCGACTGCCAGGCCCGACGGATCGCATAGGCAAGGAACGAGTTTCTGGTTCGGACTCTGCGTACGGGCGCCTCGTCGGTGACTACAGCGGCTTCCACGTCGGAAGTTCCTCCCTGAATTGCGATGATACACCACTTTTGCGGATACCGCACGCCGGAACGCGCACGGTCGTCAGAAGCAGGCGGCCGGGCTCACGCCCGGCCGCCCCATCTGTTGAACTGCGACCGCTACTGACCCGCGGCTCGAAGCGCCTCGAGTCGATCCACCTGCCACTGCGCCTGGAGTTCGAAGAACTCTTCGTTGGTAACCGGCGTGTTCCGAATAACGGCGTACTTGAACCCAAGGTTCGCGAGCCCGGCCGCCGCGTACGGAATCGTGAACGGCTGGATGTACGACACCCCGTATCCGCCGCCACCGCCGCGGTACGGGATCACGAGCGCGTTGGCCAGGAGATACCCCTCGGCCTCTGCGAGGAGCCGCATCCGCCGATCCAGATCGATCTTTTCCTCATTCGCCCGGTCCAGAAGCGTCTGGTATTCGTCACCGGCGATGATCGATATGTCGGTGTAGCTCATCGGGTTACCCGTGTGGAACGGAGGGGTGTACGCGTACGGATCGAGGTACGTGGCGCCCCAGTTTACTTCGGCGAGCCCGTAGTTGCCGTTACGGCGCGTGTTGTCCAGGAATCCGGTCGGCGGATAGCCTACCGGCCGGAAGTCGATGAAGTCGCGGCCCAGGAGGTTCTCCAGCTGCTGCTCGATGACCTGCGCGCGCTGCGTCGCGTCGGCGCTGCCGGTACTGAACGGCCACTTCACGATGACCGGGAAGGTCACGTCACCGGCGAGTTCCTGTCGGGCGCGCGCCGCGTACTGCCGCGCACGGTCGGGATCAAACAGATCGCTCGACGTGAACGGTGCGAGCGGCGGGAGCATCGTGTAGTCGGTGCCCTGCACCGACGCGAAGCCCGGCGACGTCATCGTGTTTTTCAGCTGCCGGTCCGGGTTGAACGGATCGACGGTCATGTGCGCCGCGACGCGATCGATACCGTGGAAGAACGCCTTGCGGAAGTTGATGTTCGCGACCGCCTTGCGCCAGTTCTCCGGCTGGTACTCCGCGGCGAACTGGGGATCGAAGTTGAAGCTGTACCAGAAGTTCCACGAGCTGACCGGGTTCGGGAAGACCAGATCGCGGCGCTGCGGATCTTCCAGCCAGCCGTCGATGATCGCGATCGGAATCGCCGCGCTCGTGATCTGACCGCGGAAGAAGAGCTCGGGAGCGAGCGTTCCGGCCTCCCGGTTGAACTGGTAGGTCAGGCGTCCGATGTGGACGTTCCCGCGATCCCAGTAGTTCTCATTCCGCTCGAAGACGCGCTCGTTCTGCGGCTCGTGCCGCGTGAGGATGAACGGGCCATTGCTGAGCAGCGTGCGATGGTCGGTTCCGAACCTGTCACCTGCTTCGGCCAGGAAGCGACCGTTGACCGGCCGATAGACCGTATGCGTCAGCATCGACAGGAACCACGGGGTCGGGTTCTCCAGCGTGTACTCGACGACGTAGCGACTGGGCGCCTTGATGCCGACCTGGGAGAACGGCATGTCGGGGGTATCGGCATCGGCCTTCGCCAGGAAGTACGCGTCGGCGTTCTTGATCGTCCCGCGGATATGGTGCGCGGAGAACGACGCGGTCGCCGGGTCGAGCACGTAGCGCATCGCATCGACGAAGTCCTGGGCCGTTACTTCGGCGTAGCGCTGCTTGTCCCACGTGTACCAGTTGACACCCTCGCGGAGCTTGAACGTGTAGACGAGTCCATCCGACGATACGGTCCACGACTCGGCCGCCGACGGTCGGAGCACACCGAAGTTGTCGTACTCGACCATCGAGCTCACGATGTTCATCGCGACTGTCATTTCGCTGACCGTACTGCTCACCAGGTAGTCGAGCCGGGCGAGCTCAGCCGAGTAGACCGTGTTATAGTCCTGCGACTCGATCCGCCGGGTCGCCTGCTGCGCACCGGTCGCAAACGCGGTCGCGGGAATCATCAGTGCCAGCACGCACGCGGGCACCCACATCCACTTCTTCATTACCTTCCTCCTTGTCTTCCGGAGCCGCGCTGAACCGGGCCGTGCCTATCACAACCGGGGTTCATAGACGTAGGATCGGGAAGCACAACCTACGAAAATGTACCGGCAACGCCGATCCATCGATTATCCAGCGTTTTGCCGCCAAGGTCAACCTTTCAGCGACGATCGACCGCGCTTTTTTCGACCAATGACAACGCCGACCTGAGCCGGTACACTCGCTGCGAGATACCCGATGGATACCCCGATTGAAGGTGACCATACAGCCGTGTACCAGGACTGCCAACCAGTCCCAATGGCCCGGTTCCTGCGCGACGTTCTGATCTGCTCGCTCGGCGCGTACGGCGGGCCTGAGAGCCACATGAGCGTCTTCCTGGACCAGATGGTAATCAAGCGGCGCTACCTGACGGAGCAGGAACTGATCGAGCTGATCGCGCTGTGCAGCATCCTGCCCGGGCCGACGAGCACGCAGACGATCGTTTCGATCGGGTACAAGACCGGCGGCCCGCTGCGCGCGTTGTTGACGATGCTCGTCTGGGCGCTGCCCGTGCTGATCGTGATGTCGGCGCTTTCGTTTCTGTCCGGGTTCCTGCTGAATCGCGGCTTTTCGACCGACTTTCTGCGCTTTGTCGGTCCGATGGCGATCGGGTTCATCATCGTCGCGGCGATCCGGATAGGCCGCAAGGTAGTCACCGACGCGATGACCGCGCTGCTGATGATCGCCGCGGCCGCGGTGACGTTTTTCCTACGCTCGCCCTGGGTCTTCCCGATCGTCCTCATCGCAGGCGGTGCGGTGAGCATCGTGCTGTCGCGCGAGCGTGACATCTGGAACACGGCGGCGATCAGGCCGCAGTGGAGCTACCTGATTGCGTTTGCCGCGCTCGGGGTCGGCGGGCTCGTTCTGAGCGCGACGACCGACGTCTGGCTGATCACTTTGTTCGAGAGCTTCTACCGCTACGGCTACCTGGTCTTCGGCGGAGGCCAGGTCATCGTCCCGGTCATGCATACCGAGCTCGTAGCGGTGAATGGATACATGACCGATGCGGAGTTCCTGACCGGGTACGGCCTGGTTCAGGGACTGCCCGGCCCGATGTTCAGCTTCGCCGCGTACGCCGGAGGTCTTGCAGCCCGTGACGCGGGTGTCGCAACGCAGCTTGCGGCCGCGGCGATCGGCGGAACCGGAATCTTCCTGCCCGGTCTGCTGTTGATCTACTTCGTCTATCCGCTCTGGGACGACCTGAAGAAGATCCGCGCGATCAAAATCGCGCTCCGGGGGATCAACGCGGTCGCCGGCGGCCTGATCGCGGTCGCCGCGGTCGTCCTGTTCACCGCGACCGACCTCCGCGTAGACAACCTGATCGTAACAGCCGTCGCGGCCGGGGGTCTGGGATTCACGAAGGTCCCCGCCCCGCTCATCGTCGTCGCGGCGCTCGGCGCGGGGTTTGTGTTCTGACGCTTGCCCCACGCCTGGCTGCAGTGGCCGACGCAGCCGCGGTGTACTATAATGAAGGTGTCATGCCGACGCGAGTGTCCGCCTCCGCGACGACCGATTACGAGTTACTCACCGCGTCCGACTTCCTCGAATGGCTCGAGCCGGGCCGGCACGCCGATCTGATCGACGGGGAGGTGTTCGTGCACTCACCGGTTTCTACGCGTCACGCGCAGCTTCTGAACTTCGTTGACGCGATCCTCCGCCTGTACGTCGACCGCCACGCACTCGGAACGCTGTTCCGTTAGGTCGTCGCGGTGAAGCTCGGCGGTCGCAACGTCTTCCTGCCCGACCTGGCATTCTACCTGGCCGATCGGGCCGACGCGATACAGCCGACGCACGTCGACGGTGCCCCCGACCTTGTCGTCGAGGTGCTGAGCCGGAGAACCGCCGAACGCGACATCGGTCCGAAGTTCGCCGAGTACGAGCAGCACGGCGTGGGCGAGTACTGGATCCTCGACCCGGAGACGCTCGCGCACCGCTTCTACCGCAGAGATGGTGACGAGCTCGTCGAATACGCCGACGGCGCGGACCGGATCGATTCGCGCGTGCTCCCCGGATTCTTCCTGCGTCGCGACTGGCTCGACCCGACCGCACTCCCGAAGATCGACGACGCGATGGCGCAGATCGACGCCACTCGGCCGGGTCCGGACCGCTAGATCGCGCTCCCGTAGCGGAGCAGCAGCTCGTCGAGCGCTTCACGCAGCAGGCTCGCCTCGGTCCGGTTGAGCGCCGCCGACAGTTTGGTCAGCCGGTCGAGCGTCGCCTTCGGGTAGTAGTTGCTCTTCAACGTCATCTTCGATTCGACGTAGATCGCGACCCTCCCCTTGCCTTCGGTCTTCGCCCGGTAGAGCGCCTCCGCGGCGGTGCGCTGCAGATCGCCGCGCTCCGCTGCGTGGACAGGGTGGTTCGCTATCCCGATCGACAGGCTCACGCGACGCGGCGCGATCGATTCGATCTCCAGCCGAGCCACGTGCTGACGGATCTCCTCCATCACAATGAGCGCGTTCTCCGCGGGCAAGTCGGGCATCGCGGCCGCATACTCGTCACCGCCGATCCGCGCGACGATCGCGTCGGCGGGCAAGCTTGCGACGAGCGCAGCCTCCACGCGCCGGAGCACGTCGTCGCCGGCAGCGTGTCCGCACGAATCGTTGATCTCCTTGAACGCGTCAAGGTCGATCAACGCGAGAGAGATCGACTGCGACTCGCCAACCGCGTCGATCCGACGCTCGAGCTCGGTCCGGTCGAGCAGTTCGGGCAGGGGTACTGATTTGGGTGCCATAGGTCCTCCTCGATGCGTACGCAATGATGC
>SKVA01000542.1 GCA_007129695.1 Spirochaetaceae bacterium
CCCACGAACCGGTACGTCGGGTTGAGCCCGTTCCAGTTCGTGAAGCTGTACCAGATACCGCCCACGGCCGGTACCAGGACTATCGCCGCGTAGACCGCGAGCGCCGGCGCGACGAATCCGATCAACCTCACCGCGGCGTTCGTCTGTCGTGACAGTGCCATACCACCTCCCGGAGCGGACTCCGGTTCGCTCGCCACACTTGTACACGCGGTGCTCGATGCCGTCATTCGAGCATCTTTGCAGAGGCAGTTGTACGATATTGATCTGATGCGAGCTGCTCGCCGATCAAACGGGTGCGCTGAGATCCGAATCACCTCTCATTTTACCTTGACGCCACGACAAACCCGTGCGAAAATGGCTTGAGTGAGAACCGATTCGGTTGTCACACAACCCGATCGGCCCGTAATCGCAACGCCCCGCGGGCGTGCCGGGGGCCCCGAGTCGACAGTTCAGGAGTTTTGATGGCGGATATCCTGCGGATCCTCTTCAACAGCATGCAGACCGGCAGCACCTACGCGCTTGCCGCGCTCGGGATCGCGCTGATCTGGAAGACCAGCCGGACCACGAACTTTGCGCAGGGTTCGATCGGAACGCTGAACGCGTACGTCGCGGGGATCCTGCTGGTGAGCTGGGGGTGGAATATCTGGCTGGTCGCGGCGGCGTCGCTGGTCACCGCGTTTCTGACCGGCATCCTGATCGATACGTTCATTATCCGACCGGCGGCACGCGTGAGTCCGATCTCCAAGCAGATCATAACGCTCGGGCTGATCATGGTGATCGTCGGGCTCATCCCGCTCCTGTTCGGCGTCGACCCGTACCGGCTCCCGAGCTTCATACCGGTGGCGAGCGTCACGATCGCCGGCGCGGCGCTTCGGTACAACACGATCTTCGTCGTCACGGTCAGCCTCGCGCTGATGGGCGGACTCTTCTGGTTCATCCAGAACACCCGGTGGGGGCTCGCGATCCGCGTCACCGCGATCAGCGAGTCGACGTCCCGCCTGATGGGCGTTCCGACCAGGACGGTCACGATGTTCTCGTGGGCGACCGCGGCGATGATGGGTACGCTCGCCGCGCTGATCGTCGCGCCGCAGGCGAGCGTCAACCCGAACATGCTCCTGGACGTGCAGGTGAGCGCGTTCTTCGCCGGCGTGCTCGGCGGATTCTCGACCTTTCTGGGGCCCGTAGTCGGGTCGTTCATCATTGCGTTCGCGCGGAACTTCACCGCGTTCTACATCTCCGACATCTGGGGGAACGTGATCGTCTACTCGCTGATCCTGGTCTTTCTCTACTTCAAGCCGTACGGGCTCTTCGGGAAGAAGAGCGTGAAGAAGGTGTGAGCCGATGCGACGTCGTGATTCGAACCGGCCCGGACTGTCACTGACCGCCGCGATCAGGCAGCGGCCGCTCCTCCAGTTCGCGCTTCTTACCGTGGCGCTGCTCGTGATCGCGGTGCTTCCGCACCTGGGGCTCATGCGTTTTTCCACGATGAGCATCTTCGCGTACACCGCGATCTATACCGTCGTCGCGCTCGGGATGAATATCCTGCTCGGATTCAGCGGACTCATATCGCTCGGCACGGCCGGGTTCATCGGAGCCGGCGCGTTGGGGATGGGAGTCTTTCTCCGGATGGGGCTGCCGTTCGAAGTCGCGGCGGTCATAGTGCTCGCGATATCGGGCTCGCTTGGCGCGCTCATCGGCCTCTTTTCGCTGAAGGTGGAAAGCATCTACCTGGCGATCGCGACGCTCTTTGTCGGTGAGATTCTCCGGCAGATCTACACGTCGATCCCGATATTCGGCGGCGAGTTCATCCGAATCGGTGCGGTTCGCCTGTTCGGCGTCCTGGAGCTCAATCAGATCTTCCAGGTCCAGCGTAGCATTCTGTACGCGATCATCGTCGCCGTGCTGTTCGGGTTCATGGTGCTGATGCACCATCTGGTAGCGAGTCGCACCGGTCGCGCGCTGATGGCGATGAGCCGCAGCGAGCACGCCGCGCAGGCGATGGGGGTCGACCTCCTGAAGTACCGGCTCATCGCGTTCGTCACCGCGACGCTCTACGCGACGACCGGCGGCATCCTCTACGCCCTCTACTTCCAGAGCGCGCCGACGCGCGCATGGACGCTCAACGTGAGCCTCCTGGTGATCGCGATGGTCGTCGTCGGTGGATTCAAGTCGATCGTCGGTACGTTTCTGGGCGCGATCATCATCTACGGGCTGCCGAACCTGCTGCTGAAGGACCTCCTCGGAGACATATCGTACGTCTTTTCGGGCGCGCTGATCATCGTCGTGATCCTCTTCTACCCGCGTGGATTCGTCTACGTCGGGCACGACGTACGAAAGGCCGTCAACGCGCTCGTGGCCCGCGTACGGAGGACATCGTGACCGGCGTGACTGGCGTGACCGGCGACGGCCGCGCGCCGATTCTGGATCTGGAGAACGTGACGATGACGTTCGGCGGGCTGCGCGCGGTAGACGCGTTGAGCTTTACGGTGTTCGATGGCGAGATCGTCGGGCTGATCGGGCCGAACGGCGCGGGCAAGACCACGGTGTTCAACTGCGTCACACAGTTCTACAAGGAGTACGAAGGGTCGATCCGCCTCACGACCAACGGCCGATCGGTCGATCTGCGGAGCGTTCCGGTCACGCACGTCGTCCGCCACGGCATCGCGCGCACGTTCCAGAACCTCGATCTGGTGCCCGACCTGTCGATAGAGGACAACGTGCTCGTCGGCGCGCACACGCTCTTCGCCACCGGCGTGATCGCGCACCTGCTGCGCACGCCGCGCGCGCGCACAGAGGAAGCGCAGATGCGGGAGCGCGCGTACGAAGTGCTCGACTTCCTGGGCATCGCGCACCTGAAGGACCTCTACGTCGCCGGTCAGCCGTACGGAATCCTCAAGAAGGTCGAGATCGCGCGCACGCTGATGGCGAACCCGCGGCTGATCATCCTGGACGAACCGGCAGCGGGCTTGAACGACCGTGAGACGAACGCGCTCGACGCGCTGATCTACCAGATCC
>SKVA01000448.1 GCA_007129695.1 Spirochaetaceae bacterium
CAGGCCACCGTCGACGTTGATCGTCTGGCCGGTTACGGCCCACGCCTCGTCGGAGACCAGAAACGCCACGACCTCCGCTACTGCATCGGCGGTCACGTACCGGCCAAGCGCGGAGTAGTTCTCGACGTAGGTGCGCGCAAGGTCGCTCGCGTCGCGCGTCAGATCGGTCTCGATGAACCCGGGACTCACGGTGTTCACGGTTACGCCGCGGCGCCCGTATTCCTGCGCGAGCGACCTTGTCATGCCTTCGACCCCCGCCTTCGCGGCGGTGTAGTTCGCCTGTCCCGGAAACCCCAGGCGCGACGCGATGCTGCCGATCGTGACGATCCGGCCCCAGCCGCCGCTCATCATCCCGCGGATCACGAGCTGAACGAGCCGAAACGGCGCGGTGAGGTCCAGATCGACCACCCGGTCCCAGGCCTCTTTCATCCGGAACGCTACCCCGTCTTCGGTGGTGCCGGCATTGTTGACCAGCACGCCGATCGCGCCCATCCGGTCGCGGACCGCGTCGACCAGCCGCGTTCGGTCGGCCGCTATCGTCACGTCGGCTTTCACCGCGGTAACGTCACCGCCGGCTTCCGTCGCGGCCTCGACGCACGCGTCGGCGGCGACGGTGTCGCTGCGGTAGCAGAACGCGACGCGGTACCCCCGTCGTACCAGGGCAAGCACGACCGACCGTCCGATACCGCGACCACCACCGGTCACCAAGGCTACTCTTTCGCTACCGCCCGCCATACCGCATCCTCTTCATAATACCCCACATCCGGGGCTTGTGATACAGTTCGCTCGGGCGTCACCCGACCGCTCAGGAGGAACCATGACGGCACTGCTCGAAGGAAAGACCGCGCTCGTGTTTGGCGTCGCCAACGATCGTTCGATCGCGTGGAGTATTGCCGAGCAGATGCACGCCCACGGAGCCCGGGTCGAGCTGTCGTACGCGTCCGAGCCGCTCCAGCGACGGGTCGAGCCGCTCGCCGCGCAGATCGGCTCGCGGTTCGTCAGGCAGTGCGACCTGACCGACGATGCGGCGATCGCCGATCTGTTCAGCACCGCCGCGCGTGAGATCGGCACAATCGACATCCTGGTACACGCGGTCGCGTACGCCGACAGGACCGACCTGCAGGGGCGGTTCTCCGACACCAGCCGGTCCGGTTTTGCGCTCGCGATGGACGTCAGCGTCTACTCGCTCGTCGCGATCGCTCACGCCGCGCTGCCGCTCATGAAGCCGGGGGCATCGATCGTGACGCTGTCCTACTACGGCGGTCAGAAGGTTGCGCCGAACTACAACGTCATGGGAGTCGCAAAGGCTGCGCTCGAGTCCTCTGTGCGCTATCTTGCCGCTGACCTGGGGCCGCAGGGCGTGCGCGTCAACGCGATCTCCGCCGGCCCGATCAGAACGCTTTCCGCGCAGGCCGTGAGTGGATTCCGAACCGCCGCGGCGAAGGCCGAATCGGTCGCGCCGCTGCGCCGCGGCATCGCCGCCGACGACGTCGCGAACGCCGCGGTCTGGCTCGGCTCCGACATGGCCCGCAACGTGACCGGCGACGTGCTCTTCGTCGACGCGGGCTATAACATCATGGCCGGCGGGACGGACCCCGACTCCGGTGCGCAGGGGCCGCAATGACGCGGTTCGATCACCTCTCTCCGCGCGGGATGCTGCGGCGGCTGCGCATTCTGGCCGAGCACGCGATCGAGCAGTACGATCTGCCCGATCCGGTAATCGACTACTACGGGTTCGAGACCAACCTGATGTACCGAGTTCGCGCGGGCGACAGGTTGTACATGATGCGCCTGGCATCCCCGGGCTGGCGGACGCTCGTCGATCTGCAGTCGGAGGCGATGTGGCTGGAGGCGCTCGCGCGCGACACGACGGTCGGCGCTCCCGGCGTCGTCGCCGCCCGTGACGGCCGTCTCGTAGTACCCGCGACGCACCCCGGTGTGCCCGACCCCTGGAACGTGACGCTGATGACGTATCTTCCCGGGCGCCTTCTGGGACACTACCTCACCGAAGCCAACCTTGAGCGCATGGGTGCGCTGTTCGCGGAGCTCCATCATCACGGCGCGACCTGGCGGCGACCGTCCGGCTTCACAACCCGCCGGTTCGACCACTGGCTGTCGCGCGGCGAGCCCGATTTGATCACAGATGACGACGAGTGTGTGCTACCGATCGGCGCCGCGCGCGACACGATCGGCCGGATCCACCGCCTGGTAAAGGCCGCGTACGCGTCGATCGATCCCGACGATCTGCGGGTCATCCACTGCGACCTCTGGCACGACAACATCAAGCTGCACGAAGGCCGGCTCGCTCCGTTCGACTTCGAGGACACGGTGCTCGGCTACCGCGCGCACGACATCGCGATGGCGATGCTCGATCTCCTGGAAGTCACCGATGAGGAGCGCTACCGGCAGTTGCTGACAGCATTCCGGTCCGGGTACCAGACTTCCCTGTCGTGGCCCGATGAGCCGATCGAGCCGTACCAGATCGGGCGTCTCCTCTGGAAGCTCAACTGGATCGCGAACAACGAACCCGAGGACCTGGGTACGTCGATCGACAGTCACCTGCCGATCTTCACGGAGTTTGAGCGCACCGGTCGCGTCGGCAAGCCTCCGGCGTGGTGACCATGTCAGCCCGCCGGGTGCCCACCGCCCGCCCGTCTGCGTAGTCCACCGACGAGCACCAGGCAGAGAACCGCGGCCGACAGGCCCAGGATGAAGGTCGCACGATAGCCGCCGGTCGCCTGCGCGAGCAGCGCGGAAACGCTCGGTCCCAGGCTGCCGACGAACCCGAGTGCGGTGAACAGTATCCCGAAGTTGGTACCAAAGTGAACAAGCCCAAAGAGCCCGGCGACCGCGATCGGCGATGCCGATAGCACGCTGCCGTAGCTCAGTCCAAGGAGGATCGTCGCGACGACCAGAAGCGGCCAGCCGAGTCCCGCAAGGAAGCAGAGCATCGCCGACGTCATGAGGACGTAGGTGACCCGCAGCCCCGCGACGTACCCGATACGGTCGCA
>SKVA01000456.1 GCA_007129695.1 Spirochaetaceae bacterium
CAACCTCGGCAACGTCTACCTGAACAAGGCGATGTATAATGACGCGATCAGGCACTTCCAGGTGGCAATCGCGCAGAAGCCGAACGACGCGCAGATTCGGTACCACCTGAGCGTCGCGTTCCTGCAGGCCGAACGATTCACGAACGCGGAGGCAAGCCTCAGGGAGCTCATGAAGCTCGACGCGGATCACTGGCAGGGCCAGCACCGACTCGGAGAAGTGCTCGTCGCGCTCGACCGGCGCGACGAGGCGAAGACCGTGTTGACGACGCTCCTCGAGCGGAACCCGAACTATGCCGAGCGAACGCGCGTGCGCGAGCTGCTTGCGAGTCTGTAGCCTGAAGTCGCCGGTGCTGACAGCGAGGCCGATCAGGTCCGACCGACCAGGTCCATGAGCTGCTGCTTGCTGAGCTCGATCCAGATCGGTCGTCCGTGCGGGCATCGCGCGTTCTCCAGCCCGAAGACCGCATCGATGACCTCGATCGCGCGGTCGTCCGACAGGCGATCGCCGTCCATCACGGCCGACCGGCACGCGAGCGACGCATAGAGCTCGCGCTCGAAATCCGCGGGTCGGTCTATAAGCTCCATCAGAAGAGCCGCGAGATCCTCTGCTGCGATCGATACGCGGGTCGGCGAGCTCACCAGCTCCCAGCCCTCCGGGGTGTGCTCGACGCCGATACCGAGCCTGCGGAGCAACGGTGCGTTTGCCTCGAGCGTGGCTCCCGCCGCGTCGTCAACCTCAAGCCGGACCGGAAAGATCAGCTCCTGTCCGTCGCAGCCGTTACGCAGGCGATCGTAGACGATCCGTTCGTGAGCGGCGTGCTGGTCTATCAGAAACAGCGAGTCTCCCGACGACACAAGCAGGAACAGATCCATGACCTGTCCGTGATACGAGTACACGGGATGCGGCGCGGCCGGTTGTACGCTGTCGGGCGGCGGGCCGTTGCGTTCGCCCGGTTCGATGCGCAGCGTGCGAGTCAGATCGTACGCTGCGCGCGGCTCGGCGGTCTGGTAGAAACCGTTTGCCGACGGCGCGCGCCGGTAAGCTGCGCCGCCATCTTGGGCGTCGACTCCGGTGCGACCGCCGACGGGATGCGTCGCGAACAGATCGCCGGCGGTCATCGTTGCGCGGTGATCGAATCGTGTGAGGTGTCCGGCAAGCACATCGACGACGCGTCGGTGGATCGACTGCAGATCGCGGAACCGCGCCTCACGTTTGGTCGGATGGACGTTGAAGTCTACCAGCTGCGGCTCGATGGTCAGAAACAGGTACGCCACTGGGTGAAGCCCCCCATGAAGGTAGTCGCGGTACGGGTATTCGAGCGCCTGTACGAGCGCGTACTCCCAGATGCGCCGACGGTTGACAAAGACCTGGACGTGTTTGCGGTCCTTCCTGTACGCCGATGGTTCGCCGGCGATGATCTCGAACGAGAAACCCTCTCCAGACCCACGGAGGATCGTGCAGCGCGACGCGTCGACCTGACCCTGGTACGCGTCGCAGATGCGAGTGATCGAATCCGACGGATCGAGCGCGTGACGCGTCTGGCCGCTCGACAACAGACGAAACCGGGTGTTCGCGAACGCGACCGCCTTGTCCAGAAAGGCGCTTCGGATCAGCGCGGACTCGCTCGCGGGGTTTCTCAGGAACGATTTGCGTGCAGGAACATTGTAGAAAAGCTCTGCCACTTCGACCGAGGTTCCCGGATTGGCGGCGACGCTTCGTGCCGACACCTCGATGCCGGCTTCGACCCGGATCTCATGCGGGACCGACGATGCGGTTGCGCTTCGAAGCGTCAGGCGACTGACCGCTGCGATACTCGACAGCGCCTCGCCTCGAAAGCCGAGCGTCGTAACCCGACGCAGATCGTCATCGGTTACGATCTTGCTCGTCGCGTGCGGCTTCCAGCACAATGCAAGATCGACCGCCGACATGCCGACGCCATTGTCTGTGACACGGATGAGGTCCAGTCCGCCCCCGTCGATCTCCACGTCGACTCGCGACGCGCCGGCGTCAAGCGCATTGTCAAGGAGTTCGCGCACAACGCCGTGGGGACGTTCTATGACCTCGCCCGCCGCGATCTTACGGGCTACTTCGGCAGAAAGGACGCGGATGCGCGGCGAGTCGGTGGACATGAGCCAATAGTAGCAACCGCGTGCCTGCGCGTACAGCGGTGTCGGCGGGCGGGGAGGGCGACCGTCCGATCGGTCCCGCAAGGGACCGATCGGGAGCAATTAGATCAGAAGCTCGAGCTGCCGATCCGGGTCGTGATGCTGATGACCGGACCGAACTTCGGCCGGAGCTGGCCGTTGCGCTCTTCGTAGACGATATTACCGTCGCCGTCGCGCAGAAGCGCGGTCGACACCGACGCCACGATATCCATGATCGGCGCAATCGGGTAGACGATCTGTCCGCTGAGCACCGTGTTTTCGTCGAACAGCCGGGCGCTCTCGAATCCGTCTCTGGTCAGAAGCGTGGGAACGAAGTACGACCGCTCGTACGAGAAGCCGGCGCTGATTCCGAGCGGGAGTAGCCCCTTGCGAATCGACAGCGACGCAAGAAGATAGTCGTCGTCGCCTACCACGATTTCATTCGTGACCGGGTCGGTCGTCCACGGCCAGCGGTATCCCGCGCGAAGACCGACGATCTCTGCGATCGTGAAGCCGGCCTCGCCGTAGATTCCGACCGTCTGGTTCTGGTATTCGGGCGCGTCGGGGTTCTGCAGGTAGGAGATGACCTCGCGCGCGCGTTCGCCGCGCACTCGGTCGTAGCTGCGCGAGTAGAACGCCGGGCGGAAGAAACCATGGTAGTTCTGGAACTCGAGCCGGTAGTCAAGGAGCGCGATGTTTCCCATGACGCCCGATGCGATGCCGTAGTTGCGCAGTCCGGGCGTGCCGTCGGCTGGAGCGGTCAGCGCGCTGAAGTGGAACCCCGACTCCAGGCCACCCGCGGGCTGGCGCAGGTACGGGAGGAGGCCGCCGATATCGCCGTAGAGGATGATCGACAGGAGGTCTCG
>SKVA01000291.1 GCA_007129695.1 Spirochaetaceae bacterium
AATATAGAGATGCCCGACTACGATCGGCTCTACGATCCGGTTCGCCGGATGCTGTTCGTGGACGATCTGGGTTTTGCCAACATAGAGTTTCCGGTAGACCCTGCGCGGCCGCCGGCCGGCTACCCGCTTTTCAACGGGTCGATCGCCTACCTGCGCTCGGCGCTCGGCGCCGGATTCTCCGTGCTCGCGCTCGCGAACAACCACACGTTCGACTACGGGATGAGCTCGATCACCGCATCGTGGGCCGTCTACGATGAGCTTGCCGACGAGCTCGTAATCCACCATAACGGTATTCGCGGGCACCGCGGTGCGCCGATCGAACCGACGACGATCGTTTACGGCGGGCGGAGGATCGGATTCGTGTCGATCACGTCGTTCTCGAACGTGTGGGGTAGCGAGCAGTTCATCTACCTGGTTCCGTACTGGAACGCCGCTGAGCGTGCATCGTTTCTTGCGTCGGTACGGGAGTGGGCCGACCGGTACGATCTTCTGGTCGTCGCGATCCACGCGGGAGCGGAGTACGTGCTCGAGCCCGACGCCGATAAGGCCGCGTTCTTCCGCGAGGTTGCCGACGCCGGCGCCGATATCGTCTGGGGTCACCATCCGCACGTGCTTCAACCGTGGGAGCGCCGTGGCGAGTCGGTTGTGATGCACAGCACCGGCAACTTCGTGTCGGCCCAGCGCCGTGCGCAGAGTCCGTGGCTCCCGTTTGGAAGGTGGGCGCCCACCGGCGATACCGCCGTATACCGGCTGCGGGTCGAATGGTTAGACGGCGGTCGTGCGATTGCCGACGTGCGAACGCCGTTCTACACCGTACGCGACGACCCGACGCACGGACTCGTGCTGAAGTCGTTTGCGGGCCTGCTGCGAGAGCCGATGCCGCTCGAGTGGCGAGCGTTCTACCTGGCACGCTATTCGGTCCTGCACCGCAGCCTCCGGGCCTCCGCTTCCGACTGATCAATGCAGGTGCCCGTGCTCGAGGAAGCTGTAGTAGCCGCTTTCCGAAAAGATCACGTGGTCGAGGACCGGTATGCCGATCAGTTCACCCGCGCGGACCATCCTCGTCGTCACTTCCTGATCCTCTGCGCTCGGCTCAAGGCTGCCGCTCGGATGGTTGTGCGCGAGCATGATCGCGGCCGCGCGGTCGGTGATCGAGTCGGCGAACACTTCGCGCGGGTGTACGACCGTCCGGTTCACGAGTCCGACGGTGACGATCCGCGACGCGATGACCTCGTGCGCGCCGTTGAGACTCAGCGCGATGAAGCACTCCTGGTTTCTGCTGGCAAACCGGTCGACGATCGGAAGCACGTCGGCGGGCATTCTGATTCGATGGCGCCGGGGGCACAGGATACGCCGGGAGAGCTCGAACGCCGCAAGGATCGCGGCGGTCTTCGCGGGTCCAAGACCCGCAATCTGAGCCAGCCGCTGCTGGTCGGGGACCCCGTTAGCGTCGTCGATCAGACCGAGCACGTCGCGCGCGAGCGCGTGCACGTCGCGCTGCGGAGTACCCGACCCGATCAGCAGCGCGAGCAGCTCCGCATCGGTGAGTACGTGTATCCCGGCGCTGAGCGCACGCTCGCGCGGGCGCGGCGGGGCGCCTCGTTCGGCCAGTAGCTTCATCGCACCTGTAAACGCGCGCGTTTGCGCTGGTGCTTCAACTTCGTCTTGAGCTTGTGGCGACCGGTGGCAATCGGTACAATCGCCTCATGTTCGGCAAAAAGGTATACCGCTACATTGTCGATGGACTCACCGACAGCAAGGCGGTCCTCCTTCGAAAGAGCCTGTCGATCGTGTCGTCGATCCGCTCGGTCGCGGTCGACGTCGGACGAGGCACTGTCGAAGCCGACGCGACCCGTGACGTCGAGCAGGACGTGCGTGTCGCGTGCGACGTCGCAGGCGTCAAGTTCCGGACCAGACTCCGCCGCTGATGATACGAGCCGTCCTGTTCTTCTGCGTGATACCGCTCTCGGCCACTGCGTTCGCGGCCGGCCGCGTGCAGGGGGCTGAGGCGTCATCACCGACCCTTTCGACAGAGATCCACGTGTCGCCGCAAGCCGGTTCATCGCAACGCGCGCTTCGGATCGAGTCGCCGCGGGAACTCGCGTCGGGCAGACCGCTCGTACGACTCGACGCGGCTGTGTACGCGGTGGACGGCGACTGGGCGGGTGAGCGCGTATGGGTCTGGTCACGGCGGGAGCCCGGCGGTCTGGAAGCCGCGTGGCGACGGATTCGCCGCCTGCCCGAGATCGACGGGATTCCCGACCAGATCGTATGGGACGGCACGTATCGCGGGTCGACCGGGCGTGACGGAGCCCCCGTCCCCGACGGCAGGTACGCGGTCCAGTTCGTGGCCACCGATGGAGCCGGCGTCGCGACGGTGGCGCCACTGGTACCCGTCGTGGTGGACCGGGTGCCCCCGCACATAGGTCCGCTCGATGTCGATCTTCCGGTCGTCGTGCCGGGCGATCCCGACGCTCCGTTGCGCGTCCGGCAAACCGGAGACGCCGGGCATCTGTGGACCGTCACCGTCATCGGTGACGCCGGCGCCGGTGACGCCGGCACCGAGTGGCTCCGCCGCGAGTGGGTCGGGCCGCGTCCCCCGCCCGAGTTCATCTGGGACGCGGTCGTGCTCGCGCCGGGCGAGGCCGAGCCTGGCCGCGCGATACCGGACGGGATCTACCGCTACGAGCTGCGCGGGGAGGATCGAGCCGGAAACCACGCGAGCGAATCGGTTACGTTCCGGGTCGCCGCGAGGGGGCTGTCGGTCGAGATCAGCGCCGACAGACCGGCGCTGTCGCCGAATGCGGTGGGGACGACGCGCGTTGTCACGCTCTCTGCGAGCATCGGTGAGCCGCAGCTCGCGCTGTCGTACGACCTCACCGCGATCGGTCGGCGCGACCCTGACCGCACCTTCATCATCGCGCGCGGCGCTGGCGCACCGCCGCCGGAGGTCCGGTTCGACGGCAGGACCGTGTCGGGCCAGTTGCTGAAC
>SKVA01000551.1 GCA_007129695.1 Spirochaetaceae bacterium
CAGCTTCGGCGCCCGGGCCGTGGAAGCGATTGGCGGGCTGGTTCCTGACCCGGTCTTGGAACGACTCTGGCCGCTGGCCTGTGAGCGGGCGGATGCATTGGGCAATATGGGGTTGTCGTTGGCGCAGGCACGGCACATCGTTGAGGGCGATTGGGGACTTCAGACGCTCGAACTACCGCAAAGCCGTGTCTGTGCCGCGGAATCGTTCCGCTGGTTCACCGCCCACTTGCTGGCACACGCGACGCGGTTCCGCGAATGTTACAACGAGGCAGTCGGGCAGTACCGCCGCAGGCACGGGGTCCGCAGCGCGGCGCATCCCTTCCCCGATTTGGCGGAGCGGGACGGTTGGGTGGAAACGCCCTTTTGGATTTGGACCGAGGCGGACCCTCGCCGCCGGGCGCTGCTCGCCGCGGTCCGCAACCGGCGCGTGACCGTTTCCGATGGCAACGCGGTGCAGATCGAACTGCCGCTCGCACCCGAAGGGGACGGAGCCGCGGCGGTCGAGCGGCTCGAAACACTCGAATCGGCCGGCGTGAAAGTCCGCTCGCGGGCGCTGACCACAACCCTGTGGGCCCGCCTCGTCCTGAGCGATTTATTCGTCCACGGCATTGGCGGCGCGAAATACGACGAGGTGACCGATCGGCTATTCGAGCAATTCTTCGGCCTGCGACCGCCTCGGCTGATGGTCGTTTCGGGCACGCTGCTGTTGCCCGTGCCCGTGCCGCGCGGATCGCTCGAGGAGAAACGCCAGGTGAAGCAGCGCCTTTGGCAGCTACGGCACCACCCGGAGCGGTTTCTCGATGATTGCCAGGTGGCATCGCCGGACGGCCGCGACGGCTCCGGCCGTCTGGTTGACGAAAAACGGCGTTGGATCGCCACGGCCCAAACGGCCGGGAACGCACGCCGCCGCTGCCGGGCGATCCGCCGGCTCAACCAGGCGTTGCAGCCTTTCGTTGCCCGGCAACAACGCGAGGAGGCCGATCGGCTCGACGAATTGGACCAAGCCCTGGAGGCGAGCCGTGTCCTTCGCTGGCGGGAGTTCAGTTTCTGTCTCCATCCCGAACCATCCCTGCGGCGTTTTCTGGACCGGGCGCCTTGCAGACTCGGCGCGATTTGCTCTAATGAACTGAATATGGTAGAGTAAGTATCCTGCGGCATTTTGTCTTGTTCTTCCTGTTTCGCGAGAATGCCGATGCCGACCGGCGTTTCACTGACGATCGAGGGCGCCAAGGCCTGCCGGGCCAATCCCACCGTCGCCCGATTGCCGGTCGTCACCGCCGAGTTGAGCGACCACGTCGGGGTCTATTGCTTCCTGAAATCGGTCTTCGGTGAACCGTCGGAGGCCGAGTTCCGCGCGTCGGTGGAAGATCCCTGCTACCGGCCGGCCGACCGGCTGTTGGCCAAAGACGGCCAGCGGATTGTCGCGCACGTGCAGATGCTGCACCGCGTATGTCCTTTCGGATCGCTCCGCGTGCCGGTGGCCCAGCTCGATTGGCTGGGGACCGCTTCCAAGCTGCAAGGGCAAGGGCTTGGGACGCGGCTGCTCCGCGCCGCGGAAGGACGCATGATACGAAGCGGTGCGCTGATCGGATGGGCGCGAGCCGGGTCCCCGCGTTTTTTCGGCCGGTTGGGCTGGGCCGATTGCGGCCCCCACACTTGGAGTTGCGGTGACGCCCATCGCGTGCTCGGCACGCTGATGGAACAGGGATTCCGGCTTCCAGGCCGCCGGGCGAGGCTCCACGTCCGGCCGTGGCTGCTCTGGGAGGTTGGCAGCCTCGCCCGCCTGTACCGCGAAGGCATGGATGGGCTCTTGGGACCTTTCGAGCGCACGGAAGCCTACTGGCAGTGGCTCGTGCGCCGCCATGCGTTCGAGCAGCTTTACGTGGTCATCGACGGCCCGGAACTGATCGACATGGATGAGCGGAAAGCGCCGGTTGTCGGGTATGCCGCGATCGAGATCTTCAGCATGTTCGGCCGTGTGCGCGGCAACGTCGCGCACCTGACGCATCTGGCGGGTTTCGTGGTCGCCTATCTCTATATACGGATCCGGCTGCGCATCGATCCGGTCCGGGTCTTTCTGGACAGCCGCCGCTGAGACTGGCCGCGCCACTGACGCCCGCCCGGCGAAGTCGGAGAGCGAAACCGCCGATACTCACAGTGTGAACCGATTCCCGCGCAAGGGCTCGCGCGCGCCGCGGAGTTCCGGCCGTGCCGTCCTGCTCCTGTCACTCCTTCTGCTGGTGCTCTGCACCGGCGGTGCCGTCACGCAACCGGTCGACGACCCCATCGTCGTGATCGAAGTCTGGACCGAGCTCGATCCGATCGTTGCCGATGGTACCGAACGGCCCGTGCCACGCGAGGTCGCGCTCGAACGGCTCGTCGATGAGGCGCAGCGTGTGCTCTCCGGGATGATCTACGGATACCGCTTTGCGTACACGCCGGCCGATCCGGCCCGACGCATCGCTGAGCGCTTTGACCTGGACCCGATCGGCACGATCGTTCGCGGCGACCCCGGTTTCACGGTGTTTCAGACCTGGATCGATCGTGATCGCCTCTACGCGCGGATCTTCTACACGATGAACGCGTCGCAGATGCGCTGGCGGCAGGGCTGGCAGGCTACCGCGAATGCACGCTCAGCTGCGATCGGGACCACCCCCTTCGTCGAAGGTCCAACCGAAAAGCACCGTGCGATTCGTGACGGTGTGCGGCTCGCGATCCGTGAGTACGTCCGGCAGCGCAACTTCAACCGACCGCAGGCAGTGACCGGAGCCGTACTCCTGGCCGACGCGCCGGTGCACGGGATTCGATCCGGGCACTACGAGGCGCGCGTGTCGGTGTACTTCCAGATCGACGCGATCGAGCGGTACCAGCACTACTGAAGCGACCCGTTTGTTTGAGTCGCGATCATTCGCTATTTTCTCTTCATGCCACAAGAGCACAACGACAAGAACGGTTCCGGGGACGGGCCGAATCAGAAACCGCCTTTCAACTGGAGGCTCATCGTCCCCCTCCTGCTGATCTTCCTGCTGCTGCCGATGTTGATCAACCTCTTCCAGGGATCGACCGCCGGGCAGCAGATCAGCTACAGTCGCTTCAAGCGACTGGTCTCGGAGGGCCAGATTGAGAGCGTCACGCTGCAAGGTGAGCGTCTCACGGCTACGCCGCGCGGCGCTGCACAGCAGCCTGCGCTCCAGCGCCCCCGGGGATTCGTGACCTTTGTTCCGGCGTTTGGCGATCCTGAGCTTCTGAGTGTGCTCGAGGCGAACAACGTCGAGGTTGTCACCGAGTCCGCGAACCAGCTGAGCTTTCTGGGCCTTCTCATCAGCCTCCTCCCGTACGTCTTCCTGGTCTGGATATTCTTTTCGCTGTTCCGGAACATCCGCGGGCAGAACAAGGGGATCTTCCAGGTCGGAGAGAACAAGGCGAAACTCTACGATCAAACGAAGGAAAAGACGACCTTTGCCGACGTGGCCGGACTCGAAGGTGCCAAGGAAGAGGTGATGGAAATCGTCGATTTCCTGAAGGATCCGGGGCGGTACACCGGCCTTGGCGCCCGATCTCCCAAGGGGATACTGCTCGTCGGCCCTCCCGGGACCGGAAAGACTCTGATCGCGCGAGCGATCGCCGGTGAGGCGAACGCGCCGTTCTTCAGTATGAGCGGATCCGACTTCATGGAGATGTTCGTCGGGGTGGGCGCGTCGCGCGTGCGCAACCTCTTCCAGGACGCGAAAAAGAAGGCGCCCAGCATCATCTTCATCGACGAGCTCGACTCGATCGGGCGCCACCGGGGCGCGGGGCTTGGCGGTGGACACGATGAGCGCGAACAGACGCTCAACCAGATGTTGTCCGAACTCGACGGGTTCGAGCAGAACGAGAGCACCGTCGTGATCGCGGCGACCAACCGACCCGACATTCTCGATCCGGCCCTGCTGCGACCGGGTCGGTTCGACCGCCAGATAGTCATCCCGATGCCGACCAAGGACGAGCGCGAAGCGATCCTCACGGTTCACGCGCGCAAGAAGCCGCTCGACCCGTCGGTCAACCTGGCTCAGATCGCCGGTCGAACCATCGGCTTCAGCGGCGCAGAACTGCAGAACCTCCTCAACGAGGCGGCGCTGCACGCCGCGCGCCGTCGCTCCCAGACGATCACGATGGGTGATATGGACCAGGCGTGGGACCGCCTGATCCTGGGGCTGGAGCGCAAGTCGCTCCGTATGAACGACCAGGAACGCAAGATCACCGCGTACCACGAGGCCGGGCACGCGATCACGTCGGTTGTGCTGCCGCTCCTTGATCCTGTGACCAAGGTGACGATCATACCGCGGGGTCAGGCGCTCGGTGTGACCGTGTCGGAACCGGCCGAAGACCGCTATAACTACTCGCGTCAGTACCTCGAGGACCGGATCACGATGGGTCTCGGCGGTCGCGCGGCGGAGATGCTCGTGTTCAGCGAGATGACCAATGGCGCGGCAAACGACCTGCAACAGTCGACGCAGCTTGCGCGCCAGATGGTTACTGTGTGGGGCATGAGCGACAAGCTCGCGCATATCGCGATGGGGGAGAACGACCGTGATGTCTTCCTCGGCGAGCAGATCAGCAGACAGAAGACGTACAGTGAGACAACCGCCCGCGAGATCGACGAAGAGATCATGACGATCCTGCGCCGGAGCTACGAGCGCGCGCTCGAGATCCTGACCGAACGCCGCGATTCGCTCGACGCGCTTGCTCAGATGCTGCTCGAACGCGAGCAGGTCAGCGGCGACGACGTTCTCAAGGTCGTGAACGGGGAGAGCGCCGGGACGGGCGACAACGATGAGGAAGAGAAGAAGTGAGCGACATCGAACGCGTGATCATTGTCGGGTCCGGGCCGGCGGCGCATACCGCTGCGATCTACGCGGGACGCGCCGAACTCAAGCCGCTGCTCTTTGAGGGCTTCATGGCCGGCGGTGTCGCGGCAGGGGGGCAGCTGACGACGACAACCGACGTGGAGAACTATCCGGGGTTCCCCGACGGTATCGGCGGCCCCGAACTGATGGACCGGATGCGCGCTCAGTCGCTCGGGTGCGGCGCGCGTATTCTCACCGAGACCGTCGATAGCGTTGATCTGACCGGGCGTCCGCTCGTCGTCGTCACTCCGAGCGGTGAGTACCGCGCGGACGCGCTCATCGTCGCGACCGGAGCGACCGCGAAGCGGCTGGACCTGCCCGGTGAGCGGGAGCTCTGGCAGCGCGGGATCTCCGCGTGTGCGGTCTGCGACGGCGGGCTGCCGATGTTCCGTCAGAAGCCGCTGGTCGTGATCGGCGGTGGCGACACCGCGTGTGAGGAGGCGTCCTACCTGAGCAAGTTCGGGTCGTCGGTTACGATGCTGGTACGGCGCGACGTGCTGCGCGCATCCGCGGCGATGCAGAAGCGTGTCATGGAGAACCCCAAGATCGAAATCCTGTGGAACACCGAAGCGACGCAGGCGGTCGGTGACACCGCGCTGACCGGCGTCCGTGTCCGTAACAACAAGACCGGCGATGAGCGAGTTCTGGAGGCGGGAGGGCTCTTCTACGCGATCGGCCATACCCCGAACACCGACTTCCTTGGCGGAAGCCTCACGGTCGATGACACCGGATACGTAGTCACCGAGCCCGATTCGACGCGAACGAACATCCCCGGGGTGTTTGCGTGCGGCGATGTGAAGGACCGTGTGTACCGCCAGGCGGTGACCGCGGCCGGTTCCGGCTGTATGGCCGCGCTCGAGGCCGAGCACTTCCTGGTCGATCTTGGAGGGGCCGAGTAGGGGTCGAATGGTGCGCTCGCTACTGACCCCCCCCGACGTAGGATTGCCGGAACGCTGCCGACTCGACTCGAACGCGATCCACGATCTGAGCCTGGAGCCGCTTGCCCGATCGTTGTCGCACCAAGCTATCAGCCCGACCGCCGTGCTCGATGTGCTGCGCGGGCTGCCGCAGCGGACCGCGGAGATCGAGTACCGGCAGGCGATCGTGCGCGTGCTGTGGGAGCGTCCAGACCTCTGCACCGGCCTGAACGACGCGCTCGACGCGATGCAGGAACTCACCGTCTTCAGCCGCAGCGCGCAGGACATCGATCGCCCGCTTGTGGAGGCGGTCTGGAGGCTTGGTGAGCTCGAGCTCTATGTCGAGGTCGTCGAACGGTTGCGGACGCTCCTGCGTGGAGTCGACGCGTCCGGACTCGGACTGGTACGCGACGAACTCGACCATCGCGCGGCCGGGCCCGACTTCGTCGCGCTGAAGTCCGAACTGCCGGCGTTGAGATCCGGCCTCAAGCTGCACCAGAGCGTCACGATCGGCGTGAATCTGGACGACCGGTTGCGCCCGGTTGAAGCTGCGCTCCTTTCGGTGAACGATCGACGGTTTCGCGAAGGACAGATCCTGAGCGGATTTCTGGGCAAGGCAGTGGGCGATCCCTACGTCACGCAGACTCCGCTCCATCGTAGCCCGGGCTCTCCGTCGGCGCCCGCGATTCGCGTTGACCGCGTTCCGCTGTCGCCGTTGTTCGACGAGATCGATGGTGTACTGAAGTCGATGCTGCGGCCGCTCGCGCGGAAGCTCCGCGCGTACGTGTCGGTGCAGACGGATCTGATGCGGACGCTCGTTCCCGAGCTCGCGTTCTACCTGGGTGCGGTCGACTTCTACAGGCGAATCCAATCGGCTGGCTATCCGGTCTGCTTTCCGTCCATCCGGGAACCCGAGGAGCGGATCGCCCGACTGACGGGACTCTACAACATCCGGCTCGCCGATCACTGGTCGGTCGAACCGACCGGACACACCATGGTCATGAACGATCTGACCTTCGACGACGCCGCACGGTTGTACGTGCTGACCGGGCCGAACGGCGGCGGAAAGACGACGTTCACGCAGTCGATCGGTGCTGCGCTCGTGCTCGCGCACGCCGGTCTGCCGGTACCCGCACAGAGTGCCGAGTTCAGCCCGATCGATGGCGTCTACACGCACTTCGCGACGGAGGAGAAGTTCAGCGACGACGTCGGTCGTTTCGAAGACGAAGCCCAGCGCCTGTCTGCGATCTTCGACCACGTTGGTGATCGCAGCCTGGTGCTGCTGAACGAACCGCTCGCGAGCACCGGTCCGCGCGAGGCCGAGACAATCGCGGCTACGGTGCTCGAGGCGCTCGGGCGCGCCGGGTGCCACGGCGTGTTGACGACGCACCTCCACGGACTCGCGCACCTGGTCGACGACATCAACAATCGCATCCCCGGCGCGCCGCGTCCGATCGGTACGCTGAACGCGGGGACGGTGGTCACAGACGGCCGTGTCGAACGAACGTTCCGGATCGACGCCGGTCCACCGACCGGGTCGAGCTACGCCGACGACATCGCGCGACGCTACCGGCTCGACGCCGAGTCGCTTCGCGCCCGGCTCGACCGCGCCGGTGGCGCATCCGATCGCGACCGTCGCTGATCCCGGCTGCTGGGTTGCCGTGATCAGCGGCCGATTCGCACGAGCGTAGCGGCCGCCGGAAAGTGATCCGACGGGTAGACCCCGTCGCGCGAATGGTAGATGAGCCGGCCGCCGAGCGATTCGAGCGTCGAGTCTATAAGGATGTGGTCTATCCGTGGCCAAAGCGTGCGACCCGTGAACGCGTGAAAGCTCCCGGTACGCGACGGGGGCAGCGCGTGACGGAAGCCGGCGGCCAGGAGCGGCCGCATCGCCGGCGCGCGCTCGAACGTGTTGAAGTCTCCGACCAGTATGACGCTGTCGGCCGGCCCGGCGAGACGACCGGCTTCTTCGGCCAGGAACCGGGTCGACCGCCGCCGCGCGGCGCCGCTCAGGTGATCCAGGTGCACGTTGACGATCAGCAAGGTCGAACCGGTCGACAGGTCGCGCAGTCGCACCCAGCTCACGAATCGGTACTGCGTCGTCCCCCAGCTCGGTCCAAACGCGGCGTCGGGCGTTCTCGAAAGCGATCTGAAGCCCAGATCGACGAGCTCGAACCGGTTGCGGCGGAAGAAGATCGGCTGGATCGTCGGAGTGCCCGGAACCGAACCGTCGGAGGCCGAATCGTACGCGGGAAAGCGTTCCTGGAGCCACGTCAGTTGCTCGGAGACGCCGCTCGGGCCCATGGCGCGATCCTCCACCTCCTGAAACGCGATGATGTCAGCATCGACGAGCTCGATCGCTTCGGCGACCAGTGCGCGGCGTTCGCGCCACGACTCGGGACCACGGCGGTCGATGAAGCGGATGTTGAACGTCATCACCGTGAAGCCGTCCGACTCGTGATCACGCGGTAGCGCAAACTCGTCTGAGTCCCAGCCGCGGTATGTCGCGCATCCGGCGGCCGCGAGAAACGCGCCAATCAGCACCACGGTTTTCACCGTAACGGTTGCCACCGTGACGGCAGAGACGGTCCGGCGCAACGCCTGCGACGTCATGCGCGACGGACTGTGACCAACTCGAAGTCCGCCGTCCGCTTCGCGGGATCGACCGACACGACGCGGACGCGGACGCGGTCGCCGATGCGGTATGCGGTGCCGCTCTTTCCCACCAGCCGGTGATTCGGCCGGTCGAGTTCGAAGCGTTCGCGTCCGAGTTTGGAGATGTGGACCAGTCCGTCGATCAGGTAGCGCTCGATTTCGACGAAGAGGCCGATCGACGCGACGCCGGTCACCATGCCCGAGTACTCCCGGCCCTTCTTCTTCTGAAGGAACTCGAGTGCCTTCAGGCGGCTGTACTCGCGCTCCGCGTCGGTTGCGAGTCGCTCGCGCTCGCTCGCGTGCGTACACGTGCGTTCCAGGTAGTCTGCGGACAGATCCTCCGATCGACCGGTCAGCGAGTTCTTCACCAGCCGATGCACGATCAGGTCGGGGTAGCGCCTGATCGGGGAGGTGAAGTGCGTGTACGCTTCCATCGCGAGCCCGAAGTGGCCGCGGTTTTCGGTCGAGTAGACGGCCTTCTGGAGCGTCTTCATCGCGAGCGACTCGACGAGCTCTGCGAACTCGAAGTTCTGGATCAGCGACAGGATCTTGCGGTAATCGTCGGTCCTGGCCTCCGCATCGGGTTGATACGGGATGCCGAGTTCGTTCAGCGTCTCGACGAGAGAGTCCAGATCGCTTTCGCGCGGCGCGTCGTGCACACGGTATACGCCGAGTCGGCCGCGGTCGGCCGCCAGGCGCTCGGCGACCAGCCGGTTTGCCAGTAGCATGCACTCTTCGACCATACGGTTCGCCGAGCCGCGCGAGCTCGGGCGAACCGAGATCGGCACGCCGTCCTCGTCGACCGCAATCTGCGGTGACGGCAGGTCCAGGTCAACGCTGCCGCGCGCCTCCCGGCGCCGGCGAAGCGACTGCGCGACCAGGTGGAGCAGGTGCAGCTCCCGCGCGAGGGGGTCACTCGCGCCGTTGAGTACCGCCTCTGCCTCTTCGTAGGCGAAGCGTCTGCGACTGCGGATCAGAGACTCGCACAATTCGACGTCGTGAACCGTTCCCGAGCTGTCGACGGTCGCGATCACGCTCATCGTCGCCTTCTTCTGTCCGGGAGCCAGACTGCACAGCCCGTTCGAAATCTCCTCCGGCAGCATCGGGACGACGGTGTCCACCAGGTAGACCGACGTGCCACGCTGCCACGCCTCGCGGTCGACCGGATCGTCGCGCGTCACGTACGCGCCGACGTCGGCTATGTGTACCCCGACTCTGAACAGCCCGTCGGAGCGCTGTTCGATCGACATCGCGTCGTCCAGGTCCTTTGCCGTTGCAGGGTCGATCGTGAAGGTGACGAGCGACGTCAGATCGCGCCGACCGGCGGACCGTTTCGGTGCGATCGGCTTGAGCCGCTTCGCGTGCGCGACGACATCCTTCGGAAACGACAGCGGAATCCCGCGCGACAGAGTGATCAGCCGCAGCTCCAGATCCCGATCGTCCGATCGGCAGATGAGCTCTTCGAGTCGAGCAACCGGATGGTCTGCGTCGGCCGGCCACTTGTCGAAGAGCGCCGATACGACGTCGCCGTCGGCGAGCTTTGCGGGCGCGACCGCGAGCCCGCCGTCGCGCAGTACCAGAGGCGTCGCCGAGCGGTTGCCCTGCGCGTACAGCCGCCACTCCGCACCGTGCCGCCGGACGCGACCGACGATCGCAGCGTCGTTGCGCGCGGTGACCGAAACGATCTTTCCCGCGGGCTTGTCCGGCGTCGAGTCAGGGAAGACCTCGACGACCACCGTGTCGCCCGACAACGCGTTCGCCAGATGGTCGAACGGGATCAGGATCGACGTTTCGCCCGACTGGACGAACCCGAATCCTCGCTGGGTCAGCGTGAGTCGGCC
This sequence comes from Spirochaetaceae bacterium, assembly GCA_007129695.1. Taxonomy (GTDB): domain Bacteria; phylum Spirochaetota; class Spirochaetia; order DSM-27196; family SLST01; genus SLST01. Next base: position 10,300 of record SKVA01000551.1, read on the forward strand.
CGTTTGGCGTTTTTCAGCCATGTTCGGCTTCCCCATATTCGAGCGGGATCGATACGACGAATGCGGTCCCTGCGTTGGCGTCGGTCGTGAACGACACGCGGCCGCGCAGATACCGCTCGGTCAGGAGTCGGACGCTGTACGTTCCCAGACCGCGTCCGTCGCCCTTCGTGGAGAACGATCGCTGGAACAGCTGGAGCTGCACGTCTCGCGTCATTGTGCCTTCGTTGTGGATCATGAACCTGGCGTCCGATTCGTCCGACGCGCAGCCGAGCACCACCGGACGGCCGACAGCACTCGCCTCCAGGGCGTTCTTGGTCAGGTTGATCAGCACGCGCCGCAGCAGCACCGGATCGGTGGTCACCACGAATCGTTCAGTGTCGGGATCGATCAGGATCGGTTTACCGCGCGCGACGTCGTGGTACTCGAGCGACTGCTGGACGGCACGCAGGATCTCGGTGCTCTCTCGGACCTCGGGGGTGACGGCAAGCTCGCCGTTTTCGGCCGAACTGAGCTGGCGCTGGTCCTCGATTTCATCAAGGAGCGCGCGCGCAGACTGTTCGAGCACGACGAGAAGCTCGCTGCGCTCGATCGGATCGTCAGTCTCCTGGACGATCCGTGCGAGTCCGCTCACCCCGCCGGCGGTGTTCAGGATGTCGTGAAAGAAGACGCGCTCGAGCGCTCGCCGCCGCTTCTGTGGCCCTGCGTCCTGAATCGTAAGCAGCGTGTACACCTGCTCTCCCGACCGGTACGGTGATGCGGTGACGATGAGGTCCAGGTCCTGCACGCCGTCGGGCGCGTGATGCTGGATCCGGCACTCGTGCGTTGTTGATTGTCTTCGCTCACGGCTCTCTGTGATCGCGCGGAACGCCCCGCAGAGGCTGCACGCCTGCGACGTTCCGCACCCGCCCGGGGAACTCACCGCGTGGATGCAGCGTAGCACGTCTCCGGGTGCGTGTCGGTCGTCGGCGCACCGTTTGAGCCCGAAGTGCTTGAGGATGCGTTCTTCGCCGA
>SKVA01000192.1 GCA_007129695.1 Spirochaetaceae bacterium
GAGGTCGGAGCGTGGAGCTCGGTCTATACGGAGTACCGGAACTTCCTGCGCTACCCGAAGACGGTCGTTCCCGGCGTGCCGAACGCGCACCGGGAGATCGCTCGGCGAGTCGCATTCTACGACAGCCCGAAGAACTGGACTCGACCGACACTCGCCGATCTGCACCGCGATGTCGCACGCGCATTGCACAACAGGGACGCACCCGGCATAAGACGGCTGCAGGCCGGCGTGAACTTCTTCACGCGAAGCTGGGAACAGGACGCCGACGACCCGAACACCGCGCCGGTCTGGGACATCGGCGAGCTGCTTCGGCAGTCACGCAACCTGTCGGTCGATCGCAACGTTCAGCTGAGCACCAGTGGTGACGAAGCGTATCTGTGGACCTTCGGGTGGGGCGCGCTGCGGATCAGGACGTGGTACCTCTACTTCCGGAAGGTCTACTATCCGCCCAATCCGGAGATCCACGGAACGTGGGAGTGGGCTGGTGTCTACCTGGGCGAGCGGATCTGAGCGGCCGGCCTGCCCTGCCGCTTATTGCTCGGCTGTTTTTGGCCGATGAGAAAGTGTGGCCACGAGCAGACGCCTGTCCATCACCGTCGCACTCATACTGCTCGCGATTCCCGTCGCGGTCGCCGGCGACCGGGTCCCCACCCTCGCCCGCACGATCGAGCCCCGAACCAGCAGCGTCGATCAGATTGACCTGCACGTTTCCTACGAAGTCGACTGGCGCTCCGCCGTACTGCGGGTGCGCATCTCCACGCCGATCGACTCCGGACGCATCGGCCCGGCCGGCTCGTCTCCCGCACTCATCGCGCGTCTTCAGGCCGCGATCGAACGTCACGCCGCCAGAGAGATCGCGGCGGTCCTGCTCAATCTGCCGTTTGACTCCGACGAAACGGTTCGCCGGCTCGTCGATGAGGATAGTGTCCTGATTCGTGCGGTCGACGATATAGCAGGGAACGCACGAATCGTCAATCGTCGCGCGAGTCCTGCGCTCTCGCATGCGATCGTCGACTTCGAGCTCGATCTCTACCGCGACATCGGAGCCGTACTGAACGTCCGCGCTACACCCGCGCGGCTGCCAACCGTGCTCGGCTGGACGCCGACGACCGAGTACACGGGCATCCTGATATACGCGGCCGACCGGCTGCCGTGGTACGGAACCACAGAAACGCGCCTGGCGGTCCCTGCCCTGTTCCCTGCGTTTCACTACCTGTCTGCAGACGATGGGCTCCTGCTCCCGTTGTTCGACGCCTCTCACGTCTCCGCCGACGCGCGGCGCACGCACGGGACTGTACACTTCGACTCGGTAGTCGACAGCAGGGAGGTCCGCGATCGTGTTGGCGGACGGCCTCTCCTGATAGCGGCCACGGCGGTGTTCGGTCGCTCGCCTGCAGACATCGTGATCGATCAGCACGATGCACAGGCAATCCTTGCCTCCGCGCATAATCGCGCTCTCGTCCGCGAAGGGCGCGTCGTCGTCGTACTGTCTTCGCTGGCCGACTGATGTTGACGCAAGCCACTGCTTGTGGTGTATTGATAGGCACAGATGATACGTCACAGTGTGAAGGGTGCGGCGCTGGCTGCAGTCGTGCTTATGCTTTTTGCCGGCTGTCGACCGGCGAACATCGGGTACGGAGTGCTCCTGTGGAGCACTGACGAGTCGGTCATTACGAGTGGATCGGTAGTAACGATACGGTCCGAGGCTCAGATCGCGAATACCTACATCATAGAGTCCGACGCGCTCGCAGAGCCACTCGTGTACCCGATGTGGCGCGTCGAACGCTTCGCCGAACTTCCGGCGGCAGAACAGTTCGCCGCCAGGTACAACCAGAACCTCGGCGGCAATCCGGCGCTCCTCGCGCGCTCCGTGAGAGCTGCGTTGCCGATGCGGACGTCGCCGGCTTCGCTCGCCACCAATACACTCTACCGGCTGCGCGAGGGCGAGATAATCAAGCTGATCGGCAGACAGGATGAGCTGACCGATATCCAGGGGCTCGTGGCCTACTGGTGGGAGGCACTGACGGAGACCGGTGAGCGTGGGTGGGTGTTCGGCTACACGCTGAGCCTGTTTGACCCGACCGACCCGACCGTCGTCATCGACTCAGCAGCCGGCGGTGATCCGCTCCTTGATCTGCTGCTCCAGAACGTGTGGCGTCCGATCTGGTTCGTCGAGATGATCCGCAACCGCTCGATCGATCTGGACGTGTTCGACGAGCGCTACGGCCTTTTCCCACGCCCCGAAGACCGCCAGTTCGAACTGGCCCTGCCGTGGCACGCGACCGTCTTCGAGTACGATCGCGTTGTCTCCGGAGGCGCACGTCGCTACGTCGCCGAAGGCACGTCGCTTCGCTTCACGTTTCAGCGCAACGACGAGCTCAGCGTGCAGTATACGCACGACGGGCGGCAGTTCTCGCAGGCGTTCCAGCGGATCGACGGTGAAGTCGCCGACTACATTGCAGCGGAGCTCGGTCGCAGGCAGGCACGGTTCGATCGGTTCGCCGACCGGGGGCCCGTCTTCGTCAGCGACAACTACGGTCGACTGAGCTTCGCAGATGACCAGCGCTTCACGTGGACCGGCTACGACCGACTGGTTCCGCGGATCGTCGCGAGCGGCGCTGCATCGCGCGGTCGACTCGATCTCGGCCTCAGCGTAGCGCGTCAGATCGCCGCCGACTTCGACGGTGCGATCGGGTTTCGCTTCGACGGGACGCAGCAATCGGCGACGTTCCTCTACGCGTTTGAGACCGGTGGCGTCCGGCTCGTCCACATACCGGCCGCGAATATCGAAGAGCGAGTCGTCATGCGGACCGACGGGTCGGTTCTGACGATCTTCATGTCGGCACTGGACGAATAGTGGCGCACGTGCAGGCGACCGGCATCTCGCTCGCCTACGGTGACAGGGATATTCTAAGGGACGTCACGCTGAACCTCTCCTCCGGCGACCGCTGCGCGCTCGCGGGTGCCAATGGAAGCGGCAAGTCGACGCTGATGAAGATCATCGCGGGCACCATCTCCCCGGACACGGGATCGATCCAGCGATCGACGGGTATCTCGATCGTATACCTGCCTCAGTCCGGCGTGACGCACTCTGGACGAACGCTTGGCGACGAGATCGAGTTGGTGTACGACCCCGCCCGCGGGCTGATCGTGGAGCGAGACCAGCTTGGACAGCGACTTGCCGAGCTCGAAGCGTCCGATCCACGGCTCGAGCAGCTCATCGAAGAGCACCACGTGATCCAGGAGAGAATACTCCACAGCGGGTACTATGACCGCGACGAACAGATCGATCGCGTGCTGCGCGGCCTCGGATTCATCAGCAGCGACCGGACGCGTCTGACGCACGAGTTCTCTGGGGGCTGGCAGATGCGAATTGCGCTCGCGAAGACGCTGCTCTGCAACCCTGACATGCTGCTGCTGGACGAACCAACGAACTACCTGGATCTGGAAGCCCGCATCTGGCTTGGGGAGTACCTTGCCGCTTTTCCCGGCGGAGTACTGCTGGTCAGTCACGATCGGCGATTCCTGGACGAAACGGTCACCGTCGTCTGGGAGCTCTTCCTGGCTGGCGTCACGCGGTACAAGGGCAACTACACCGAGTACGAGCATCGCCGCGCGATAGAGACTGAACAGATCACCGCCGCATGGCAGCAGCAGCAGGAGGAAATCCGCCGCATCGATGAGTTCATCCGCCGATTTCGTGCGACCGCGTCCAAGGCGCGTCAGGTGCAGAGCAGGATCAAACAGCTGGAGAAGATGGAACCGATCGTGATTCCCGAACACCTGAAGCCGATGCGAGTCTCCTTCCCGCCGGCACCGCGATCGGGCGACGAGGTCATCCGTCTTGTCGGGGCGTCGCGTTCGTACGGGAAGAACGCCGTCCTCCGCAATGTCGACCTCACCGTCACGCGCGGGGAGCGAGTCGTGCTGGTCGGTCCGAACGGCGCCGGAAAGTCGACGCTGATGCGGCTGATATCGGGACACGACCGCGAACACACCGGGGCCCTTGAGTACGGCGCCGAGGTTCGCCTGGGGTTCTACGCGGACGACGACAACTGGCTCACCGAACCGCACGAGTCGCGCGAGACTATCACGGTGTTCGACGCGGTTGTCGCTGAGGCGCACGGACAGACCGAACAGCGCGTTCGCGACCTGCTTGGTGCATTCCTGTTCCGGGGCGACGATGTGTACAAGAGCGTCGGCGTGCTGTCGGGTGGCGAGCGCAGCCGCCTGGCATTGCTCCAACTGCTGTTGCGGCCGCTCAACCTGCTCGTACTCGATGAGCCGACGAATCACCTGGACATGACGAGCAAGGACGTACTGATCGGTGCGCTCGAGCAGTTTGGCGGCACGATCGTATTCGTGAGTCACGACCGCGACTTTGTGTCACGCCTGGCAACGCGTGTCGTCGAGATCACGCCGACCGGGACGGCTCCCGAGCAGCCGTCGCGCGTGGTAGACTTCGCCGGCGACTACGACTACTACGCGTGGCGGGTTGGCCACGCCGACGCAGACGCGACGGTCGACTACAGACCCTCACGCGCAGCCGACGGTTCACCACCGCGAAGGGAGGACCCGTCGGATCGCGCAACGCAGAAAGCGCGGCGCAGCCGGCTTCAACAGATTGACCGACGCGTGGAGCAGATCCTGGCTGAGATCGACAAGCTACAGCACGAGCACGATCGGCTTCAGCACGAACTCGCCGATCCCGGCGTGTACGGCGACGGTGACGCTGTGCGCGCGCGGACAGCCCGCCTGACCGATATCGACCGGACGATCGAGGGCCTGACCACCGAGTGGGACGACGCCGTGCGCGAACAGGACACCCTGACCTCACCATGATGCGGGCACACCCACGGCCGAAGCTCTCTTTTCGGCGATCGGTGATTCCAGTATCATTGCGCCAATGATGCGAATCGTCTCGTGGAACGTAAACGGTGTGCGCGCCATCGCCAGGAAGGGGTTCTCTCAGTGGCTCGCGAACGAGCATCCCGACGTTCTGTGCCTTCAGGAGACGAAGGCGAGCCCGGACCAGCTGACCGAGGAGCTGACGGCTCCGGCCGGTTACCACGCGTACTTCTCGTCGGCGGTGAAGAAAGGCTATAGCGGCGTCGCTATCTACAGTCGGGAGAGGCCGCTCGACGTCTCCACCCTCGGTGTCAGGCGGTTTGACGACGAAGGGCGCGTGCTCGTCGCCGAGTATCCCGGTTTCACGCTGATCACCGCGTACTTTCCGAACAGCCAGGATGGCGGCAAGCGGCTCGACTATAAGCTCGACTTCTGTCGGACCATTCACGACTACTGCAACGTGGTCACCGGACGCGACCGTCCACTCATCGTGTGCGGAGACTTCAACGTTGCGCATAAGCCGATCGATCTCGCGCGTCCGAAGGAGAATGAGACCAGCCCTGGCTACCTGCCCGAGGAGCGCTCGTGGATGGACCACTTCGTCGACGACGGCTACGTCGATACGTTTCGGATGTTCAACGCGGACGGCGGCCACTACACGTGGTGGAGCTACTTCACCAAGGGTCGTGAGCGCAATATCGGCTGGCGGATCGACTATCATTGCGTGAATAGGCCGGCCGCCGCGTTGGTCAGGTCGGCCGGAATTCTCAACACCGTGATGGGGTCGGATCACTGCCCGGTGGATGTCGTTATCGACGCGGAACCAACGCGGTGAAAGTCACGTACAACGCGCCGGTAACGCTGACGTTCGCGCTTGCGAGCACCGCGCTGCTTTTCGTGGACCAGTTCACCGGAATGGCGATCACCGAACGGTTGTTCGTAGTCGGTGCATCGATGAACCCCGCCGATCCGGTCGACTACCTCCGGCTGTTCACGCACGTCGTCGGTCACGCTGGATGGGCGCACCTGGTGAGCAACTTCGCGTTCATCCTCCTGCTCGGTCCGATACTGGAGGAGAAGTACGGCAGTCCTGCCGTCCTTGCAATGATGGCGACAACCGCGCTGGTAACCGGTGTACTGAACGTGCTCCTCTTTCCGACCGGATTGCTCGGTGCGAGCGGGATCGTCTTCATGATGATCCTGCTCAGTTCGTTTACGAACTTCCGTCGCGGTGAGATCCCGTTCACCTTCCTGCTCGTGGTCCTTCTGTACTTGACGCGCGAGATCGTGACGATTTCGCAGTCCGACTCGATATCGCAGTTCGCACACATCGCCGGCGGCGCGTGTGGAAGCCTCTTCGGCTTTCTGCGTCCGCGGCGCGAAGGGGAGATCAATGACCGACCGGCTTGAGCGTATGGTCGAACGGCACAAGGAACTCGAGCAGGCGATGATGAACCCTGATCTGCCGCGCGACCAGAAGCGGTACGTCGAGGTCATGCAGGAACACGCTTCGCTGACGGAGATCGTCGAGGCGTACCGGAAGCTGCAGACGATCGATCGCTCCCTGGCCGAGTCGCGCGAGCTCCTGGAATCGGAGCGGGATCCGTCGATGCGCGAAATGGTCAGAGAGGAGGTCGCGTCGCTCGAGAAGGAACGCGAAGCGATGGAGCAGTCGCTGCGGATACTCCTGGTTCCGAAGGATCCGCTCGACGCGAAGCACGCGATCGTCGAGATCCGAGCCGGAACCGGTGGAGACGAAGCGGCGCTGTTCGCTGCTGACCTGTACCGGATGTACCAGCGCTTCGCAGAGCACCGCGGGTGGAAGGTGGAGATCCTCAGCAGCAACCCGACCGAGATCGGCGGGTACAAGGAGATCATCTACTCGCTCACCGGAAAGCAAGTCTACGGCGACATGAAGTACGAAAGCGGTGTCCACCGCGTGCAGCGCGTACCCGAAACCGAGTCAGGAGGCAGGATCCACACGTCCGCCGTCACGGTAGCCGTGCTCCCCGAAGCCGAGGAGCACGACGTCGTCGTCAACCCGGAGGATCTCCGAATCGACGTGTACCGCTCATCGGGTCCGGGCGGTCAGAGCGTCAACACCACCGACTCAGCCGTCCGCGTGACGCACATCCCGACGGGGCTGGTAGTGATCTGTCAAGACGAAAAGAGCCAGCTCAAGAACAAGGCGAAGGCGCTTCGCGTTCTCAAGGCACGCCTCTACGAGATGGAACAGCGACGGCGGCAGGAGGAAGAGGCCGCCACGCGGCGCAGCCAGATCGGAAGCGGCGATCGAAGCGAGCGCATCCGGACGTATAACTTCCCGCAGAACCGGTTCACCGACCACCGGATAAACCTTACGGCGTACAACCTCGACTCGGTGATGCAGGGTGAGCTCGACGATGCGATAGGCGCGCTGAAAATGACCGATCGCGAGAGCTTTCTGCGAGACCATGCGTAATCGGCGAGACGTCCACCGATGACGGCGGTTTCGCACCAAGCGATGGTCGACCCGCCGACGTACCGTGACCTGCTGTCAGCCGCGGTCCCACGGATCCGAGTCGCTCTGCGCGACGCGGTCAGCGGCTCCGCCGATACGCCATGGCTCGATGCTGTCGTCATGATGCGCCACGCCTCAGGGCAGAGTCAGGAGCGGCTCATCGCCGCGATGAGCGACCCCGTGGACGCTTGCTGCGCACAGCGCTTTGAATCGCTCGTGGAGCTGCGCTGCGCCGGTCTTCCGGTCAGCTACGTCATCGGGAAGAAGGAGTTCTACGGCCGCGACTTCCGGGTCACCACCGACGTGCTCGTCCCACGCCCCGACACCGAAACGCTCGTTGAGGTAATCCTGGACCTCCATCGCGGCGTCGGACCGACACACATCCACGACGCGTGCACCGGCAGCGGCTGTGTCGCGATTACGGTCGCGGCGGAGACCGAGTGGGCCGTGACCGCAAGCGACGTGAGCGCGGCGGCAATCGCCGTAGCCGAGGAAAACGCGGTGCAGCTTCTTGCACCCGGTCGTCGGCCTCGCTTCTTCCGAAGCGACCTGTTGACCGAGCTGCCCGACGCGCTTGTCCGGCTCGGGATCGGAGCACCGACGATAGTATCGGCGAACCCGCCCTACCTGACCGATACTGAGTATGGGGAACTGGTGCGCCGTCAATGGCCCGAGCCAGCACTGGCGCTTCGTGGGGGCACAGACGGCGTCGACGCGTACACGCGGCTCGCCGGCCAGGCGCTGTCGTGTCTGGCCCCGCATGGGTATCTTGTGGTGGAGATCGGCTCATCGCAGGGTCCGCGAGTTCGCGCGCTCCTGGAGTCCGCTGGTTTTGTCGACGTCGAGACTGTCACTGATCTGGGCGGCAGAGACCGGGTCTGCGTAGGAAGGCGTCCGTAGAGCGATATGGTAACAACGATCGACGAGTTCAGGCAGATAATCTCCGCGTACAATCAGGACGAACAGGATACGATCGTCCGCGCGGCCCAGATGTCGGCCGAGCTCCACCACAACCAGCTGCGCGAGAGCGGAGACGCGTACATCGTCCACCCTCTCCAAGTCGCCGAAATCCTGATTGGCCTGAGGCTCGACGCCGCCGCGATCGTCAGCGCGCTGCTCCACGACGTGCTCGAGGACACGATCATGACCAGGGCCGACCTCCGCAGGGAGTTCGGCAAAGAGGTGGAGCTGCTGGTCAACGGCGTTACGAAAATCGCGTCGGTCAAGGCGCAGAACAAGAACGTCCAGACAACTGAAACGATCCGCAAGATGCTCTTCGCGATGGTCAAGGACATCCGGGTCATCCTCATCAAGCTCGCCGACAAGCTCCACAACATGCGGACACTCGAGTACAAGAAGGAGCATCGTCGGCGCGCGATTGCGCAGGAAACGCTCGACATCTATGCCCCACTTGCGGGACGGCTGGGTATCGCCTGGCTCAAGGACGAGCTCGAAGACCTCGCGCTCAAACACGTCAACAAGCAGGCGTACGACCAGATCAAGGAGTTCGTCGCGACCAAGCGTAGCGAACGCGCCGGATACCTGGAGCGGATCGAGAAAACGATCCAGGACGCGGCGATCGAAAACGGATTCACCGTCGAGGTGGAGACTCGCGCGAAGCACTTCTACTCGATCTACGAGAAGATGCGGCGGCGGGGCAAGGACATCGAAGAGATCTATGACCTGCTTGGAACTCGGATAATCTGCGATGATCCGAATCAGTGCTATGCGCTTCTGGGTACGGTCCACCGCATCTGGCCTCCGATCGAGGGCAGGTTCAAGGACTACATCGCGATGCCCAAGTCCAACAAGTACCAGAGTCTGCACACGACGGTGATGGGATTCGAGGGCAAACTGCTGGAAATCCAGATTCGTACGCGCGAAATGCACCAGACCGCAGAGTACGGAATCGCAGCGAACTGGCTCTACAAGGAGGGCCTCAGCCGCGATGAGGCCCGACAGCACGACCTGACGATCCTGCACCGGGTCCGCGATCTCGGTTCGGTGCGGACGACGTCGAACGAGTTCCTCGACGAGATCAAGCAGGAGATCCTCCGTGACTCCATCTACGTCTTCACGCCAAAGGGCGACGCGATCCAGCTCCCGCGCGGAGCAACCCCGATCGACTTCGCGTACCACATCCACACTGAGGTCGGCAACCACACGGTCGCCGCTAAGGCGGACGGATCGATCATCCCGCTTCGGGCCGAACTGAAGAACACGCAGGTCATCGAGATCATCACCTCGCAGACCGCGCATCCGCATCTCAACTGGTTACGCTACGCGCGTACATCGCGCACAAGGCAGAAGATACGCCACTGGCTCAACACGCACGATGAGAGTCTGATTCTTGACAAGAGCATCGTCGCGCGCAAGAAGGTCCACAGCGATCCGCCTCCGCGCAGACGTCCCGACGACCCGACCGCGCAGAGCGCGGCGTCGCACGAACCCACAACGGTAATCGACACCGGCAAGGTCGGCGTTCGCGTCGGGGACGAGCGCAACATGATGATCCGGTTTGCGCAGTGCTGCAATCCGACCACCGGCGAACCGATCGTCGGGTACGTGTCGCGCGGAAGAGGGATCATCGTCCACCGGCGCGATTGCCGTAACCTCGCGGGAATCACCGACTTCGAGTCGAGGCGGATGGAGGTCGAGTGGGAAACCGTGTCGCCGCGCGAAACGCGCCGGTTTCGCGTCGTCGCGCGTCAGACCTACGATCTGTTCAGCGAGATCGAAAGCGCGATCAAGAAGTACCGTGGCGCGCTCATCGAAGGACGCGTCGAAGAGGGCGACGACGGTCGTCTGAACGCGCAGTTCACGATCGAACTCGACCGAAAGGACGACTTCAAGAAGGTCATGAAGTCGGTCCGCGCGATTCCCCAGGTCGTGAACATTTCCTCGCTCGGTGATGCGAGCGAGCTCGTCGAGCGGTAGTCGTCCCAATGCACGTCGTCCTGGTCCACCCGGAGATCCCGCAGAACACCGGTAACGTCGCGCGAACCTGCGCGGCAACCGGATCACCGCTTCATCTGGTGCATCCGCTCGGGTTTTCGATCGACGAACGCGCGGTGCGCCGCGCCGGGCTCGACTACTGGGACACGCTCGATCTGACCGAGCACCCGAGCCTCGACGCCTTCATGGACGCGTACGCAGACGCCGACCTGGTCCTGCTGACCAGTAACTCAACGCGACGCTACGATCGCGTCTCATACTCGACCGATACCGTGCTGGTCTTCGGCAGCGAAACCGCCGGTCTGCCTGCCAACCTCATGCGCGACCGTGCCGGACAGACCGCACGGATTCCTACGCGAGCCGACGCACGCTGCCTCAATCTCTCCAACTCGGTCGCGGTGGTTCTCTACGAGGCGCTCCGTCAGCTCGGCTTTCCAGGCCAGCAGATCGCGCGCCCCCCCGGCCGCTGACACCGATTGCCCGCCGCTTCGCTCGTCGCTATGATGGCGTATGGGCACCTACATCATCGCCGAAATCGGCACGGCGCACGCGGGCGACCTGGTGCTCGCGGAGGAACTCATTCACGCGGCGCACGAGTCGGGCGCCGACTGCGCGAAGTTCCAGTGCGTGATCGCCTCAGAGATCGTCCACGAGCTATCCGGGATCATCGATCTACCGGGTGGACCGACGCCGATCTACGAGCGCTTCGTCGCGCTCGAACGCGACGATGAGTTCTACGCGGCGTTGCACGCGATCTGCAAAACGGCGGGCATCGACTTCCTCTGCTCGGTCTTTGGTGCAGAGAGCGCTCGCATGATCCGCGCGCTCGACCCGCGGGCGATCAAGCTTGCATCGCCCGAACTGAACCACGCACCGCTCCTGGAGCAGATCAACGGATTCCGACTTCCGGTGATCGCGAGCACCGGCGTGTCGCGCCTCTGCGACATCGAGTACGCGATGTCGATGCTCGACGAAGTCGACCTTACCCTGCTGCACTGCC
>SKVA01000261.1 GCA_007129695.1 Spirochaetaceae bacterium
GCTCGCTCTAGTTTACGTTACACGGACCTATCCGCATTACTCGAGTGAATGATGAAAAAGACACAGACAGAGCCAGAAGAGCAGAAGCCGCACCGTTCCACCGGCAAGACCCTCACGTACATCGGTACGGTCGTCCTGCTCGTCCTCATCGTCGTAGCGTTTGTCGGTGCGCCCGCACTAACCGGGGTGGCATCGGGAAGCCGACCCGTCTTCGGCAGTTACGCGGGACGCGAGATCCTCTACGAACCAGGCAATTACCTCGCACGCGAGTTTGACTCGATCGCGCGACAGGTCCAGGCGAGCGGACAGGAAGTGTCAGAGTTCCTGGTCCGGCAGATCTGGCGCGAGGCGTTCAACCGAACTGTCCTGCACTACGCGACGCTGCACGAAGCCGAGCAGGCCGGCGTCGCGGTCTCCGAGCGCGCGGTCGATCGCGCGGTAGCGCAGTGGCCCGAGTTCCAGGTCGACGGCCGGTTCAGCGCGCGCGCGTTCGAGAACACCTCCAGCCAGCAACGTTTCGCACTGCGGCAATACCTGCGAGGAGGGCTCGTCGGCTCGATCGTTCGTGACGATATGCTCGTTGAGCCGTCGCAGGCCGAACAGAGCTTCATCGTTGACATGGCCGGACCCGAACGACGGTTCCGCTTTGTGCAGTTCAGTAGTGCCGACTTCCCGGTCGCGCGCGTCGTTCAGTACGGCGAGGCGAATCGCGAGCGATTTGCGAGCGCCGAACTGTCGGTCATCACCGTGACGTCGCGCCGTGCCGATGCCGATGCGATCAGGCAGCAGGCGATCGACAGGGTGGCGAGCTTTGAAGACCTCGCGCGTAACCAGAGCACCGACTCCTTCGCCGCCGATGGCGGGTCGATGGGAAGCGTCTATTTTCACGAACTCGAACTCGACTTCGAGACGATGGCACCGGTACGCGAGATCTTCGCGCTCTCCGAGGGAGCGATCAGCCCGGTCTACGAGACGCAGTTCGGGTGGGTCATCTACCGGATGGACCGATCTCCGGTCGACCCGGATTTCACCGATAGCGGCCTGATCGCCGACATACGCGGCTACCTCAACGTTTTCGAGCGCGGTCTCGTCGAGGACTTTCTCCGCGACCGCGCGAACGCGTTCGCCACAGCAGCGCGTGAGGATGGCTTTGGCGCGGCTGCGCTCAGCATCGATCAGAGCCCGCAGCTCACGAGCTGGTTTCCGATCAACTTCGGTAACCTGCCCTTCTTCGCGACCGTTGAGACGGCGGCCAATCCCGCGCTCGCGTCAGCTGCGAACCGCGCCGACTTCTTCGTCGACTTGTTCGGTCTCGCGCCCGGAGACGTCAGCGCACCGATCCTCGCGCGCGACTATTTCTTCGTGCTCGAGCTCGACGCCGAGCGCACGGTCGATGAGAACATCGCGCAGTATCTGTCGCTCGTGGCGCCTCAGATCGTGGAAGAGCTGCAGAACGCCGAGATTCGCCGCGCGGTAGTCGATGAGACGCTACTTGTAGACACCTTTGCGCTGGCGTTCAACCGGATGATGCGATAGTTGTCGACGCGCGCGGAGGTCACGGTTGTAGAAACCCCCTTCGGCGCGCAGGTCCGCTACGGCGGGAAGGAGCTCTACCCCTCCCGCCCGATCCCGGACACCGAGCGCCGCTTATCCGGTCTCACGATCCCCCCTGATTCGATCGTACTCTGGTGCTCTCCCTTGCTCTGGCACGGATTGGATCAGGTCGCCAGGAAGCTGTCTGCCGGCTCGATGATTGTCGGATGCGAAGCCGACCCCGCTCTGATCGCCCTGACTCGCTCTGCCATAGCCAACCACCCGACCGCGTCGCGCGCGCCGGTTCGCTTCTACGCGACCTCGGATTCGCAGCTGAGCGACTTCGTCGATCAGCTCTCTCTCTTGCGCCTGCGCCGCGTTGTCGAACTCACGACGAGTGGCGCGGCGCTGCCGAACCGGCTGCTCTACCGGCGCCTACGCGACCGGATCGACGCGCAGATCAGCACCGTCTGGCAGAATCGACTCACGCGCGCGTCGATGGGACGGCTGTGGGTTCGGAACATCATTCAGAACACGCCCTTCCTGGCGCACGCCACACCGCTCCCGCGACTATCGGGTCCCGTCGTGGTCTGCGGCGCGGGACCGTCGCTCGACCGCGCGATTCCGTTTCTGGTCGCGCGACGACACGCGATCACGATCATCGCGGTCGATACCGCGCTCCTTCCGCTAGTTCACCGTGGTGTCGTCCCCGACCACGTCGTCGCGCTCGAAGCGCAGCTCATCAACACGCTCGACTTCCTGGGAGCACCGCACGGCAACTACACGATGATCGCCGATCTGACCTCACATCCCGCCGCGATCTCTTTGCATCCGCGGCTCGCGTGCACCGTGACCGCCTTCGACAAGGTCGAGCTGATCGATCGAGTCTCTGGTATTCGGGAGGGCGTACGCGTACTCGCTCCGCACGGATCGGTCGGCGTCACCGCGGTAACTCTGGCACTTGGCCACGGCGGTCCGCTTCTGGTCACCGGGCTCGACTTCGCGGTACGTGCCGGCACGACGCACGCACGCGGCGCTCCGGCGGCGCGGCGAGCGCTCGCAAGCTCGACTCGGATCGCGCCGGCTCGCGATGCGGCATTCGGGCTCCGTCTCGAACCGGTCACTGCGGCCGATGGGACGCCCGCGTTCACGACGCTGGTCCTGTCGGGCTACTCGCGGCAGCTCGCGCACGTTGCTCACGGGCGCCCGACGTGGATGCTCGCTCCAGGAGGGATCGCCTGCGGTATCCCAGCGCTGTCGATAGAAGAAGCGACCCGGCTTGTCGACAGGCACCGACGCTCGGCCGAAGACGTCTCACCCCTGGTGGACGATCCGCCCGATCCTGCGCCGCTACGCTCGTTCATCGAGCGAGAGATAGCGGCACTCGACCGACTGGTGCATGCAAACGGCCTGCTCGA
Source organism: Spirochaetaceae bacterium (assembly GCA_007129695.1). Taxonomy (GTDB): domain Bacteria; phylum Spirochaetota; class Spirochaetia; order DSM-27196; family SLST01; genus SLST01. Next base: position 2,952 of record SKVA01000261.1, read on the forward strand.
GCGTGAACAGGCGCTGCGTGTCTGCGACTACCTGAC
>SKVA01000368.1 GCA_007129695.1 Spirochaetaceae bacterium
CCGACACCGTCGGATTTCTTGCGCCGCTCGATGAAGTGTGGCGAGCCGATTTGGCAGGCGTTCGCGTGCTGGTGGCCGGCGCCGGTGGCGCCGCGCGTGGGGTTGTCTACGCGCTCGCGCGACGCGGCTGCGCGGTGTACGTCTGGAATCGAACCGCCGATCGCGCCGAGCGTCTTGTTCACGACCTTCATTCGTACGTGCCCGACCGTTCGGTCGTGGCGGTGTCAGGAGACCAGGCTCGGTCCATTGCCGACTCGATCGGGATCGTCGTCAACGCGACCAGCGTCGGGATGCATGGGGAGGGCGATCCGCTCGACTGGTATTCGTTCTCCGGCCGCGAGGTGGTCTACGACATCGTGTACACGCCGCCCGAAACACCGGTCATCGAGCGTGCCGCCGAGCGCGGTTGTCGGGTTGTCACCGGCGACCGGATGTTCGCCGCGCAGGCAGCCGCTCAGTACGAGCTCTACCGCGCGCTCACCGCGCGCGCCTGACAGATACCCGCGGCGGCAGGCGCCTACTGCGTGCGGGCCCGCGCGACCAACCCGGCCCGGATCCGACGGACCAGCCCGAGCTTTCTGACGCGCAGCTCGACCGGTTCGCGGCCCGGGAGTTCTCGCCCGTGCAGGATCAGCTCATCGCCGGTGCGGCGGATCTCGACCGGTTCCACCAGTCGACGGATCGGCTCGCCGTCGGCGCTTCGTTCGATCGTCTCCAAGTGCGACGCGCCGGTGCGAATCGCCTGTTCGATCAACCGGACCTTGCCTACGTAGTCGAACCCCTTCGCTTCGGATCGCTCCGAACGGACGACTTCCGGCGATATCTGCTCGGCGGTTATGATAAGCTTGCGGTCGATGCGTGCGGCCATCTCGCGGCGCTGATCGTCGGAGAGATCGGTCGACTCAAGTGCAGCCTTAAGTTGCGCCGACGGTTCCCTTCTCCCCAGGCGGGCCGGTTCTTCGGACGACGACGCGATGATCGTGGCGAACGACGACAGCCGGCGCCGATCGACCGAAACCGGGTGTGGATCGGTGGCGATTACGTTGCCGGTCGGGCGTGGTCGGGCAACTTCCGGAACGATCTCAACCCCCGCGTCGCCGAGCGCGGAGCGAAGTCGCTCCACATTCGCATCGCTGATCAGGTAGACCCCCGGCGCGAACTCGCGGTCGATCAGCTCCGCTATGTGCGCGTGCGAGGCGACATGCCGGCGCGTCGGCGACAGCGTCATGACGACGCCGCGCACGAGCCGAATGCTCTCGAACTCATCGCTCCAGCTGTTGATCGTGGTTGCTACGTTCTGCGGGACCGACGGAGCGATCGATCGAAGCCGATCGACGATCTGACTCGCCGACGCGCCACCCTGAAGCACTCGTGCAACACGCGGCTTGGTGATCTCGAATCGGGGGTACGTGTCGTGCCGCTCGAGCGCCGCGATCCGCGCGACGAACAGTCCATCGTCGAATCCGATGTGCTGGGGCATTACAACTTCGAAGTTCGGCTGAACGACGATGCGCGCCAGCGAATGCGCTCCCTGGGTTTGCGGCTCCTGTACCTGCGTACTCGGCAACGCTGCCGCGGGCGGCTCGCGTCGCGCCGGAGCGCAGAACCCGTCTTCCGCGAAGCAGAGCACTCCAAACAGCCCCATCGCCTCGCGTGCCCGTCGCGCGCGATCTGCCGGCAGATCCGGCAACAGTGCGACGAGCAGTCGCTCGATGCACGCCGCGTCGACTGCGATGCCCGACGGTAGCGCGTTCCACACCGCTTCGACGGCAACCGCGAGGTCGTTCGTGCCTGTCGGCGGAACCGTCTGCACCGATTCGGTACCGTCGGTGCGGTCGTCGCACGCGACTGCGGCGACGAGCGTCGCAACGCGACCGGTGGCGTCAAGCGATGCAAGCAGTTCCCACCCTCGGTCGACCGGTGTCGTAGCCCCCGTCACGGCCAGCGCACCAACGGCGCGCAAAGCGCGCGCGAGTAGCAGCACACGCGGAGAGTCGGTGCCGGCCGACGGCACGATGAGCTCGGGAATCGCCGCGGCAAGCGCGGTGGCAGCGCGCTTTCGAACCGCCCCGTCGGCACGGAACAGCCCCGGCTCGTCGACGCAGTAGGAGTAGAACGATATCAGCAGCGCATCGGTGACCCACGGCGGCGTTGGATGAAGCTGTGCGCCGGTCGCCGCGCGCGACGCGAAGAGCCTTCGCGCGCATAGCACCTCGCGCTCGAGCGCGGGCTTGAGCGCGGGGGTCAGCCGCAATGCGTCGTCGTCCCGGTATACGAGCAGTCTGTCCTCGATGTTGAGCAGTTTCTGGTGGAGCTCGATGTAGCTGCGTCGTCCCGCGAAGAACGCGTAGAGCTCATCGACCGGAGGCTCACCAAGAAACCAGATTGCGGTGAGCAGTTCCGCGTCGTCGTCGTCGACGAGCGACACGATGCGCTGCTGGATCTCATCGGTCCGCAGAAACGCCTCAAGCCGTCCGACAAGATCGTGCTTGTTGAACGGCGTGCGCACCGGGCCCAGGTAATTGCGGATGATCTCGAAGAACGCTTCGTCGGGAAGCGTCAGGAGCGCGCTCTTGAGGTCAGCCATCGCTGTCCCAGATCTCGATGTGGTACTTGTACCCCTGTTCGGTCAGGAACTTCTGCCGATTCGCGGCAAACGTCTCTTCGGTCGTGTACCGGCTGATGACCGAGTAGAACGACGAGTTGCGCGCCTTTGGCCGGAGGATGCGACCGAGTCGCTGCGCCTCTTCCTGACGCGATCCGAACGTTCCCGATACCTGGATCGCAACCGACGCGTCGGGCAGATCGATCGCGAAGTTCGCGACCTTGCTCACGACGATCACGTGCAGCTCTCCGCGACGGAAGCGGCCGTAGATCTCCTCGCGCTGCGCGTTCGGTGTCTTGCCCGTGATGATCGGGACGTCGAGCTCCCGCGCGAGTTCGCCGAGCTGATCCAGGTACTGCCCGATCACCATGATCGAGTCCTCCCGATGGTTCTCAATGATCTGCTTCGCTATATCGACCTTCCGCGGGTTCTCACTCGCGATCCGGAACTTGCCGCGCTTGTCTGCGACCGCGTAGTCGAGCTTCAGCGATTCGGGCAGGTCGATCCGTATCTCGTAGCAGTTCGCTTCGGCGATCCACCCCTTCTGTTCGAGTTCCTTCCACGGGACGTCGTAGCGCTTCGGGCCCACCAGGCTGAATACGTCCGATTCGCGCGAGTCTTCGCGGACGAGCGTCGCGGTGAGCCCGAGGCGGCGGACGGCCTGGATCTCCGCGGTGACCCGGAACACGGGAGCGGGCAGCAGGTGAACCTCGTCGTAGATGATCAGGCCCCAGTTCCGCTCCCGAAAGAGCTGGAAGTGCGGGAAGTCCTCGGTCCTGTCGCGACGCCAGACCAGGATCTGGTAGGTCGCGACCGTGACCGGACGGATGATCTTGTGGTCGCCCGTGTATTCGCCGATGTCGTCGGGCGACAGCATCGTCTTGTCGAGCAGTTCATCCATCCACTGGTGCACGGCCGCAACATTCGTCGTGAGGATCAGGGTGTTGGTCGCGATGATCTCCATTACCTTCATGCCGACGATCGTCTTCCCGGCACCGCACGGCAGCACGATCGTTCCGAACCCCGTTCCTGGCAGACCTGCCCCGTGGAACGCCATGGCGGCCTCCACCTGGTAGTCACGGACGTGGAAGAGCCCTCCGCTCGGCGTCGTATCGCGGAGCGCCACCGTCAGTGGGTCGCCATCCTTGAGCGGAGCCTCGTCGCGGACCGGGTATCCGATCTGGGTGAGCTCCTGCTTGATCGTTCCACGGTCGTAGAGCGCGACGGTGAAACCTGCGCGACCGTCCTGATCGGTCGGTTCGATCAGCGGCGCGACGCGCTTGTTGTTGATCAGCTCCTGTCGAATCGCACGATCGGGAACGTCCAGGAAGAGGCGATTCGGCTCGTCGGTCGCGTGCAATCCGATCTTCCCGAATCGCGAAATCGTGTCGGTCACGAAGAACCGGACGTTCTCCGGGGTCGGATAGCGTCCGTACCGGTCGAGTACCCCCAGGACGTCGTCGGCGGTCAGGCCCGCGCTCGCGGCGTTCCACAGCGACAGTGGGGTGAGGCGGTACGTGTGCATGTGCTCCGGACTCTTTTCGAGCTCAGCAAACGCAGTGAGCTCCGCGCGTGCTTCCTCGAAGCCGGGATCGTGTACGTCGAGGAGCAAGCTTGCATCGCTCTGGATGATCAGCGGCGTCCCCGCGGGTGGTTGCATCAGGAGATGAGGATAGTGGATGCGCTACCGCTAATCAACCGAGCGTCTGATCGCCAGACAGCGACCTGATCGCGATCCACGCGAGTAGACCGCTGCCTACCGCGAGCGCGTCCTCGTCGACGTCGAAGCGAGGCGTGTGGACCGAGTGTACGATCCCGCGATCATCGTTTCGCACACCCAGGTTGAAGAAGCACGACGGTCGCTCGAGCGCGTAGTACGCGAAGTCCTCCGCCCACATCGTCGGAGGCAGGTCGACGACGCGGTCGGCTCCCAGGTACTCGATCGCTGCATCGCGTGCGATTGTCGTGGCGCCGTCATCGTTGACGAGCGCTGGGTAGCCTCGCTCGATCCGTACGTCGACGCTTCCACCGAGCGCGCCCGCGATCGCGATCGACACGTCGCGTATCCGGTCGAGCGCTTCGCCCCGCCACGACTCGTCCACCGTGCGAAAGGTGCCGTCGATCCGCACCGAGTCGGGAATCACGTTCGCGGCGCCGTCGCCGATGATCCGGCCGAACGTCAGGACGCTCGGGACGATCGGATTGGCCGCCCGGCTGACGATCTGCTGGAGCGTGACGATCAGCTGCGACGCGATCGCAACCGGGTCGGCGGCCAGGTGCGGCTTGGCCGCGTGGCCGCCGCGGCCGTTGACCGTGATGTAGATCTCATCCGCGCTCGCCATGAAGAGCCCCGACCCGAACCCGACCGCGCCGACCGGGATCTCGGTGTTCACGTGCTGGCCGAAGACATGGTGCACCGATGGGTTGTCGAGTGCGCCGGCGTCGATCATCCCGCGCGCGCCGCCTGGTGCGCGTTCCTCCGCGGGCTGAAACAGCGCCGTCACGGTGCCGTCCCAACTGTCGCGCGCATCCGAAAGGATCCGCAGCGCCGTCAGCAGGCAACTGGTGTGAACGTCGTGACCACACGCGTGCATGACGCCCGGGTTCTGCGATCGGTACTCACGTCCGTCGGCTTCTTCGATCGGCAACGCATCGAAATCGGCGCGCAGCGCGACCGCGCGCGTCGCTGCGGCGTTGGTCGCGCCGCGTGAGCGTGCACCGGGTACGCGCGCGACAATTCCGTGGCCGGCTACGTCGGTATCGTGGGGAATGCCGATCCGGTCGAGCTGCGACGAAATGTAGCGAGCCGTCTCGGCCTCCTGAAAGGAGAGCTCGGGGTGCCGGTGCAGGTGGCGCCGGATGCGAGTCGTCTCTTCGTGCAGGTCATCCGCTCGTCTTCGGATCGATTCCGGGGCTACCATGCGAAGAACGTATGCGCGGCGGCTCGCCGAATCAAGCGAAATCGCCTATACTCCCACCCGACGATGGCAGCAAACGGCATCAAAACCTTCGTGATCGACACGAACGTGTTCATTCACAAACCCGATTGCGTATTGAGTTTCCGCGACAACGAGGTCGTGATCCCGCTCTGGGTACTCGAAGAGCTCGACAAGCTCAAGTCGTACAGCGACGAGCGCGGACGAAACGCGCGGCACGCGATCAGATTTCTGGACGCGCTCGGCAAGAAGGGTAACCTGAACGAAGGCGTGAAGATGGAGAACGGGTCGGTTCTCCGCGTAACGCTCACGCATCAGGCCGAGTTGCCAAGCGATCTCCTGATCGACAAGCCCGACAACAAGATCATCCTCACCGCGTACGGGCTCCACCAGCGCGGCCACACGGTGTTCTTCGTATCCAAGGACATCAACGCGCGCGTGAAGGCCACCGCGCTCGGGCTGCGCGCGGTCGACTACGACAAGCAGACCGTCAACATCGACAAGCTCTACTCCGGCTACACCGAACTCGACGCCGGTTCGGACGCGGTGGCGACGCTGCTTCACGACCGCCGGGTCACGTGGCCCGATCGGTTCCCGCCGAATCACTTCGTCGTGCTGCGCGACCGGAGTCGCAGCGACTCGTTTCTGACCCGCTACGACCACGACAGCGGCGAGCTTCGCTACGTGGACCACCGCATGCCGTCGGTCGCCGGCGTCAGGGCGCTCAACGACCAGCAGCGGATGGCGTTCGACCTGCTGCTCGATGAATCGGTCAACCTGGTCACGCTCGTCGGAAAGGCGGGAACGGGAAAGACGCTCCTTGCGATCGCGGCGGGCCTCAGCATGACGCTGGAGGACAAGAGCTACAGCCGCGTGCTCGTAAGCCGCCCGGTCATCCCGATGGGCAAGGATATAGGCTACCTGCCCGGACAGAAGAACGAGAAGCTGTCGCACTGGATGCAGCCGCTGTTCGACAATCTGGAGTACATCATGAGCGTCTACAAGCGCCCGAACATCAAGAGCGCCGAGCAGCTCATGAACAACAAGGTCATCGAACTCGAGGCGCTGAGCTACATCCGCGGCCGGTCGCTTCCCGGGCAGTTCATCATCATAGATGAGGCGCAGAACCTTTCGCCGCACGAGGTCAAGACGATCGTCAGCCGGGCAGGGGAGAACTCCAAGGTCGTCCTTACCGGCGATCCGCACCAGATCGACAGCCCGTATCTGGACGCGAACTCGAACGGGCTGAGCTATCTGGTCGAGGCGTTCAAGGGGCAGTCGCTCTTCGGTCACGTCACGCTCACCAAGTCGGAGCGCAGCAGGCTCGCCGAGCTCGCCGCCGAGCTCCTGTAGCTCCCTACAGCGACCCGGTCTCGACCGCGTCGGCGATCGCGCTCATGAAGGTGTCGATCCCGCCTGGTCTGGTGCCGACGCCCTGCCAGATCGGCGGCTTGCCGCCGCCCTTTCCGTCGATCAATGCCAGCATGCGAGCGCGGCTCGTTGTGAAGGTCATCCCCGTATCGACCGACGCACCGACGCTCCACAGCACGCGATCACCGTCAACCGACGCGAGCGCGGCGACCGTGGAGCCCTCGGCGATGAGTGTTTCGGTCACCCCGCGCAGGAAGCCCGACGATTCATCGCGGAGCACCGACGCGATCAACGATACGTTCCCGATCGATCGCGACTGCCACCGCAGCTGCGCGGCCGTCAGGCGCTGGAGCCTGGCGTCGCGGTCGGCGACGGCCGTCTCCGCGCGCTCTGCGCGATCGGTCAGTTGGCAGATGCGCGCCTCTATCTCGGCAGGCTGCGCGCTGAGAGTCCTGGACAGGTTGGACACGATCCTGCTTGCATCGCGGTAGTCGCGGAGCGCTCGATCGCCGATCTTCACGATGATCCGCGTGTTCCCGCGAATCGATTCGGTGCCGATGATCCGGATCAGCCGGATTTCGCCGGTGCGGCCGACGTGGACGCCGCCGCACGCGACGCAGTCGAGGTCGGCGATCCGAACGATCCGGATCGATCCCGACACCTTAGGCGGTCGGCGCAGCGGCAAGCGGTCGATCGTCGACTCGTCGGCCCACTCGGTAGTGACGGGGAGATCGGCCATGATGACCGCGTTGGTCGCGTCTTCGACCGCGTCGAGCATCGCAGCAGGAACCTGCGGCGCGTCGACTTCGATCGTCGTGTACGCGTCGCCCTGGTGCACGCCGACGGTGTTGTACCCGCCGGCTCGCAGCAGTGCGGCCGATACGACGTGCTGACCGGTGTGCTGCTGCTGGAAGTCGCGACGGCGCAGCGCGTCAACCGCGCAGCTGACCTCAGCGCCGACTGTGGGAGTTGCCCCCCCGATGAGGTGCACGACGACGTCGTTCTCCTTGCGGACATGAAGCACCGCGCTACCGGCGATCGTCCCCGTGTCGCACGGCTGACCACCGCCTTCGGGGTAGAAGGAGGTCCTGTCAAGAACGACTTCGCCGTCTCCGGTCGTCAATCGCCGCACGTCGACCACGCGAGCGGTGAAGGCCTCCGGCGGCGGCGTATCATAGTAAAGGAGTTCAGTCGACACGATTCCTCCGTGCCCCGCGGAAGAACGCCGCGACGTTCTCCGCGACCTCGTCGATCAGCCGGCGCCGGGCCTCCACGCTCAGCCAGGCGCTGTGCGGCGTCGCGATGAACCGGTTGTTCGACAGGACCGAAGCGAGCGGTGAGTCGCGGTGAAGCGGCTCGTTGGAGAACACGTCGGTCGCAGCACCTCCGATCAAGCCGGCTGCGATCGCATCAGCGAGCGCCTCTTCGTCGATGATCCCGCCGCGACCCATGTTGACGATGACCGCGTCGCCTGCCAACAGGCCGATCTCACGCCGACCGATGCATCCCCGGGTCGCGTCGGTGAGCGGTGCGTGTACCGTGACTACCGCGGAGGTCGATAGCAGTTCGTCGAGCGGAAGGTGTTCGTAAGGTTGATCCGTGTTCGAGCCCGACGTCGAGTAGTAGACCACTTCGCAGCCGAACGCCCGCGCGAGCTCGGCGACGCGGCGGCCGATCGCGCCCAGTCCGATGATTCCCCACCGCTTGCCCGACAGCTCGTGCCACGCCGGACCGTAGTGCGTGAAGATCGGGCTGTCGTGGTAGTGGCCCGATGCAACGTAGCGCTGGTAGTACGGGAGTCGTCCGATGAGCTGCAGCACGAATGCGAGCGTGTGTTGCGCGACGCTTTCGGTCGAATACCCGGCGACGTTCGTCACTGCAATTCCGCGTTCCCTGCAGAACGCGAGGTCGACGTTGTTCGTCCCTGTCGCGGTGAGCGCGATCAGCCGCAACGCATCGGTCGCCGGTTCGAGTGCCTGCCGGTCGAGCGTGACCTTGTTCGCGATCACGACGGTCGCTGTGCCGATCCGTTCTCCCGTCTGCGCGGGCGCGGTCGCGTCGTAACGGATCAGTTCGCCAAGCCTGGCGATCGGATCGAGCGTCGCATCGGGCCCCAGGGTACCCGCGTCGAGCAGTACGATTCGCCTTGATGGTTCGCTGTTCATCGGGTGCAAGATACCCGTACGGTGCCGGGTTGAACAGCGACACCGTTCCTACTACACTTGAGGTGTGCGCGAACTCACGGCGTGCCGCTCGTGTAGCCGGTACATAGCTCCCGATTTCAGGTACTGCCCGTACTGTGGAACCGAGCGCGTTCGCGACTACCACTTTCGGCATCTGCTCGACCAACCGTTCGACCGGATGGAGCGCGCTGTCCAGGAGTTTTCGTTCAGACGGCTCGAGTCGATCGAAGAGCAACTGATCGGACTCGAGGACGAGCTCGAGCACATGATCGAATCCCGCCCCGCCGACGGTCGTGACCTCACTCGATCCACATAATGTCTGTATAGCCTCAGCGCAGGTGCCGAAAGTCATAGAAGGGGATGCATTGAAACGGATTGCGGTCGTTCTGTCGTTGCTGCTCGTGATGTCGGTTGCCCACGCCGAAGTGTCGTTCGGAGGTCTCGACCTCTCCCGGGATGAACTCCTGCTGTTTTCGGCCCAGGCCGATATACCGGGGCGCGCGCCGTACACCGCGCTCTTCGCGTCCGATCTGTCGCGAGTCGGTGGCCAGTTCAGCCAGTCGGTGGCGGGCGGTGATGTTCTTCGCGGCGTGCCTCTGGTGCCGCTCACATTCTTCCCGGAGGTCATGAGCCACGTGCCCGCGACCGGCCAGATCCAGATCCAGAACCGGTTCGGGTTGTTCCGTGCCGACATAGCGACCGGCCGCTTCGAGCCTGTCGCCGGATACCCAGGGTTCGCTGACGGCGCGCGTATCCCGCAGGGGCGAATCCTTCCGACGCTATCGAGCCCCGACGGGCGGTATCTCCTGGTCACCGAGCCCGTGTCGGCGGCTTACGGACGGTTAGTGCTGATCCCGGCAGAGGGCTCGGGGGGCGCCGCGGCAACCAGGCGGAGGACGATCGTCGCCGATCGGGTCGAGCTGTCGACACAGATCCCGCTGGTCCGCTGGTCACCCGACTCGCGCTACTTCGTATACGGTCACTCCGGTGCGATCTACTACTACTCGATCGCGCAGTTCGAGACCGATCGCGTCCCGGTCGAATCTTTTCGCAGGCTCGGAGAGGGTTCGATCGCGAGCGTCCGCTGGGCTCCTGACAACTCGCTCTATTACCTGTCGGGATCGCTCGTCTACCAGATCCGCGACACCGAGTTCTTCACGCGATCGCTCTACTCGGGGCTGCTCCAGATCGGGACGATCCGCGGACAGCTCCCGTTCGCGTACGACCCGAACTTCGACGGGTTCTGGATCGCACCCACCGGCGAGAGCATCCTGCTCAGCAAGGGCGGCCGCAATCTGTTCGTGCTCTTTTTGGATACCGACGACTTCGTCGACGCCGGTCAGGTGCTCGGGCTTCCGTCGCTCTTTCTGCCGCGCAACACCCGCGTCCGGCAGGTGGAGTGGAGCAACGCCGGCGATGTGGTCGTGCTGACCGGCGATGTATCCGGCGACGATGGAGCGGCTGTCTTCCGCCTGCGGCTGCGGCCGGGTGTTGAAGGACTCGCGTTCGAGCGGATGCCCGACGCGCGCGTGCGTTCCATTCATCTGTCGCCCGACCAGAGCCGGATCGCGCTCGTGACTACCGGTGGGGTGCGCTTGCGAACGTCCGGATGGGTCGAAGAGCGATTCGTCCCGGTCACCGATCCGCTTCACGCCGTATGGATCGACGCGCAGCGCGTCGTCGTCGCCGGCTCAGCGACCATTGAGACAGTCTCGGTCTCGGGAGGACGGACGCTCGTCGGGCTTTCGCAGGCGGATGACCACTCGCTGCTTCCGGATGGCACCGTCGTCGCTCGGGTTGGGGAGAGGCTCTACGAGCTGTCGCTCACGCGTCGGACCGATTCCGGGATCGCCGCGTCGGCGTGGTCCGCGTCGCAGCGAGCGCTCAATCCGAAGAACACCGCGAGCGAACGGTTTCGTGTGTTCCTGGAGGCGCTGTCGGGCAGCTACCGGACCGTCGTGATGGTCCGCCGCACGCAGGGAGTCGGCACGAGTCGGCTCTTCGCGTCCCCCGAGGCTCGCTACGAGGCGTTTCCCACCGACGACGAACCGGTCGACTTCGACTACTTCACGCACGGATCGCGCATCAGGCGCCGGGAAGTCGCGCTGGTGTTCAGCGCGATCGACGATGTTGGCGGGCTTACGGATATCCTGATGAGCCTGAAAGCGTATGGATTGCGTGCTAC
>SKVA01000325.1 GCA_007129695.1 Spirochaetaceae bacterium
CGTCTTGCCCCGGATGGTCATGGTTTTCTGATCGTAGTGCGTGGGTGCGGACCGGTCAATCGCTTTTTTCCTGACGACTCTGGATAGATTTGACGCGCGGGTGCCCGTGCACTAAGATGGAATCCGTGAGTGGCCTCCTCCAGCGTGCCAAGGAGTACCTGCGCGCGCATCCCCACCTGCGCCTGGTCCGCGACGACGACGAGTTCGACTCATTCGCGGGCACTCCCGAAGAACGAGCGCAGATCGAGCGCGAGATCCAGGAGGCGGTGTCTACCCAGCGACTGCTCGCCGACCCGTCGGCCCATGCGGTGCCTGCGCTCAAGAGCGGTGCCGGGCTCCCGATCCTCATCAACGTCGTCGCGATCGCACTGATCGCGGCCGGCGCGTACCTCCTGTTTCGCGTGTTCGATACCCAGGAGCAACTCATCGTGACGCCGACGGCGGTCGTGGCGTCAACCGAGGGGTTGCTGCTCGCGGCGCTCCAGGAGCAGTCGGCGGCGGAGCTGTCGCTCAGAGACGAGGAGATCGAGGCCGTCCGGTCGCAGCTCGCCGCGCTGGAAGTGGAGCGCATGGCGCTGCTCACGGAGTCCGAGGCGCGCCTTGCCGCGCTCGAACAGCAACTGCGCGACGAGTTCGAGCAGGAGCTCCAGGCCGAACGCGAACGCCTGGTCGCGCTCCAGCTCTCCGACGATGAGATCGCGTCGCGGCTGGCCGACTTCAGGGCGACGCGCGAAGCCGAGATCGCGGCGGAGATTGCGGCTGTCCGGACCGCCGCGGAGCGGGAGCTCGCGGCGCAGCAGGCGCAGATCGATACGCTGGTCGCAGATGTCCGGATGCAGCTCGATGCGGCGGAGGCCGAGCGCGCGCGTTTGCTGCGCGAGATCGCCGCGCGTGAGGACGCTCTGGCCGCAGAGCTCGCGGCGCGCGATGCTGAACTCATCGAACAGCAGAGCGAGGCACGCCGCGCGCTCGCGGCGCTCGAGGAGCAGCAGCGCGGTGAGCAGATCGTCCGCGATCAGGTCCTGGCCTACTACGCGGCGATTCGCGACGCGCTCAGCGCGGACGACATCGACGGTGCCCGCGGGGCACTCACGAGCCTCACCGGTTTCCTGGATAGCGGTGCGATCGCGCAGGCGGCCGGGCTCCAGCGACGACGCGGCGTCGAGATCTTCCTTGCGCAGGTGCTGCAAGAGCGGATCGACGCGCTCGACGCGCCCGCCGACGTCACGTCTGCACCAGAGCCCGATCCGGCGCTGCTGGAGGAAATCGAGGGGCTTCGCACGGCGCTCGCCGAACAGATCGACGCGACCGGCGACCGTGACGCTCTGATCGCTTCCCTCGAACAGCGGATCGCCGAGATCGAGACCGAGCGCGCGGCGATCGCCGACGAACTGGTCAGCACGACCGAGTTGGTCGGGCGGCTGTCCGACGAACGGACCGAACTGATCGCGACGATCGACGCGCTGCACTCCGACGCGATCGAACGCGAGCTTTCGACGACGCAGGAAGCGCTGGCGGAAGCCGGGCGGGAGATCACGACGCTCACCGCCACGCTCGCCGCGCGAGTCTCCGAACTGGCGGCTTCCGAGCGCGCACGACGACAGGCAGAGCAGGATCGCGCGGCGCTCGCGCAGCGGATGGACGACCAGAGACGTCTGGTCGCGGCGATCGACGAGTACCGGGCCGGCTTCACGAACGCCGAGCGAGCTCAGACACCACCGACCGCGCTGGAGCTACTGGAGACCAAACTCGCGATACTCAGGATCGTCGGGTCGGAGTCGCTGCGCGCCGACCATCCCGACCTCTTCGATACGCTGAACGCGTACCTGGACGATCTGTTCGTCTACCACCGCTCGGTCGCGGTCGATGAGACGCTCGCCGAAGTGACGGTCCTGCTCGACCAGATCGCATCGGCCACAACGGCGTCGATCTCCGATATCAGCGACCGGTTTCCGCTCATCGCGGCGCAGAGCTCGGGTCACGCGGCACAGCAGTTCCTGTCGTCGTTGCGGCGCGTGACGTCGGCGGTCGATTGAGCCGGCGCTCTCCGTGTCAAGCAAAATGGTCAGGAAAAGTTCATCCGTCGGCGCTATACTTCATGGCTGGATCTCAGTGGAGTTGACCCGACCCGCATGATGCGCAGACCCGTACCGATTCACTACCGACTCGCCTCCATCCTGCTGCTGCTGACGCTCGGGGTTGCCGCGTGCACCGGCCCGTTCAACCTCCGGGCGCTCTTCGACGGCCCCGACGGCACGCCTCTGGCGATTTCCCCGAGCGCGGGTGTGTTGGGCGCAAACCAGACGGTGGAGATCAACGTGTCGGGGGGCTATCCGCCGTACCAGATAGCGGTCTCAGGCGGCGGCTCGATGGAGGGAAGCGTCTACCGCGCACCAGGCGCGTCGGGCACGGTCAGCGTATCGGCGACAGACGCGGTCGGAACGTCGGTGTCGGCTTCGTTCGTGATCGACGCGTCGTCGGTGAACGTCGGCATCAGCCCGTCCTCCCAGACCGTATTCACCGGCGCCACGATCGACTTCGACGCATTCGGCGGCGCAGGTCCGTACGAGTTCTCTGTTGAGACCGATCCTCCTGCGGGGATAATTGAAGCGAGCACCGGTGTGTACACCGCCGGCTCGCTCGCGGGCACCGATACGGTTCGCGTCACCGACCTCTCCGACGGGTCGTCTGCGGACGCGACGGTCACGGTCGTCGCAAAGAGCCTTGCTATCGCTCCGACCGCGATCACGGTCCATACGGGACAGGAGCTAATGTTCGCGCCGGTGGGCGGAGACGGTCCGTTCAGTTTCGAGTTTGATCCTCCTCCCGGCGGCAGCGGCGGATCCATCGACTCGTCCAGCGGTGACTATATCGCCGGCCCCAACCCCGGATTCGACTACATCCTGATGACCGACGGGTACGACGGACGGCAGATCAGTGCGACAGTAGAGGTTGTATCACCGGCGGTAGTCACAAAC
>SKVA01000195.1 GCA_007129695.1 Spirochaetaceae bacterium
CGACCCGTTAGCCCATGCACGCTCCCCGATCGAGCCGCTCGGCTCGTCAGGAGAGCACCGCACGAGCCCGTTTTCGCCGTTCGATCGCCTGTTTGGCTCGTTCGGAAGCTTCGGCGGACCCGGGTTTCTCCGCGCGTACCGGCCGCCTGCGCACGACACCGCCGACTACGACGTCTACCTCTCACGCGAAGAGGCCGCAACCGGCGCGACCGCGACGATCGACGTCGGCTTCGGCCCCTCCACCATCGCGATACCGCCCGGGATCACCCACGGAGTGCGATTGAGCGCCCTGGTGCGACAGCAGCGTGTCACGTTCCACGTGCACGTCGCCGGCCGGTGATGCTGACTCCAGACTCCCTGTCTACTCTTCCCCGTGTCGAACGAGCCACCGGTGACCCTTGGCGGTCAATCGATAGGCTTGCGTCGGGCTGCGCGGGGAATCGGGTTGTGTGCGCTCGATCCATTCGTCGTCGAGCGCCGGATTGAGGTAGTTGTTCCGGAACGTCGGACGGTGCGACAGACCCAAAGCCCGCATCAAGTCGTTGCTACCCAGCTCACCGCTCCCGATCGTACGAATCACTTTGGCTACTTGGTCGGTTACTTGATCGGTTACTTGATCGGTCGCCACAGCCTCGCGCACAGTATCGCGCAACGCCGCCAGCATGAACTCAACGAACGGAGTAGCGTCGCCTTGCTGCTGCGCGCCGTGTCTGCGTCGCAGACAGACACGGGCAACAGAGTGCAGAAGAAGGAAAGCCGCCCAGAACGACTTGCATATGGAGGTGGCGGGAGTTGAACCCGCGTCCTATGAACCCAGACCCAGGAATCTACAGGTTTAGTTCCTGATTGTGTTTCCGGTACGGCAAGGCTCAGCAACAATCCCGCCGCATCGTAGTTCGGAACTGGTCACCGCACGGGTCCGAACCCCCGCACGAGTCAAGCCCTGGTTTCTTTCAGGCAACCCGCTCCTCAGAGCGGCGTAACGGGCGCCCGTTGCTACTTACGTAGCGGACTGACTACTTACGCAGCCAGTGCGAAATCTGCGTTGTTTTCGGCAGATAAATTTGGTGCCAGATTTAGGAGTTAGCGCTCCACCTGCATCCTGGAGTCCTAGAGATCCACAGTCGAATCCGTTACACCCCCCAAGGCTGAAAGCTACGCCGGGTATCCACGATTGTCAATCGGTCGGCACCGGGCGGCCTGGGCGCGGGGTTTGATGCGCGGCGGTACAGCGAGTATTCTATACCCCGGATGTCACGTCCGGCCATCAGGGCCGGTGACGACGTAGCACAAACCGACGAAAGGACCGTTATGAACATACGCGAACGCCGCGCGGGTGCGGCTGTGACCGCCTGGAAGGGCTTTGAGCCAGGGTGGTGGCAGGACCGGATCGACGTCCGGGACTTCATCCAGCGCAACTACACGCCGTACGAAGGCACCGGCGATTTTCTCCGCGGCCCGACGGATACGACCAGGGAGTTGTGGAAGCGGACGCGTAGCCTGCTCGCCGAGGAGGTGGCCGCGGGAGGGAATCTGGATATCGATACGTCGACCGTTGGCGGGATCACGAGCCACGGTCCCGGCTACATCGACAAGGAGAACGAGCGCGTCGTCGGACTACAGACCGACGCTCCGCTCAAGCGCGCGGTGCTCCCGTACGGCGGGATCCGGATGGTCGAGAGCGCGTGCAAGGCGTACGGATACGAGCTCGACCCGCGGATCACGAACATATTCGACACCTACCGAAAGACCCACAACGACGGGGTGTTCGACGCGTACACCCCGGAGATGAAAGCCGCGCGCAAGGCGGGGATCATCACCGGGCTGCCCGACGCGTACGGCCGCGGTCGGATCATCGGCGACTACCGCCGGGTCGCACTCTACGGGGTCGACAAGCTCATCGACGACAAGCGACTCCAGCTCGAGAGCCTCGACGTCGGGAACCTCGACGACACGACCATCCGCAACCGGGAAGAGATCTCCGACCAGATCGACGCGCTCGGTGAGCTGGTCACGATGGCCGGTAGTTACGGGTTCGATGTCTCGCGCCCGGCGGAAACTGCCGTCGAAGCGGTGCAGTGGACCTACTTCGCGTACCTCGCGGCGGTCAAGGAACAGAACGGCGCGGCGATGAGCCTGGGGCGCGTGTCGAGCTTCCTGGACGTCTACATCCAGCGCGACCTCGACGCGGGCTCGATCGGCGAAGAGGAGGCGCAGGAGCTCATCGATCACTTCGTCGTGAAGCTGCGCCTGGTCCGTTTCCTGCGCGCGCCCGAGTACAACGAGCTGTTCTCCGGCGACCCGACCTGGGTTACGGAGGTCATCGGCGGGATGGGTACCGACGGACGCACGTTGGTGACCCGGACGAGCTTCCGGTTCCTGCAGACGCTCTACAACCTGGGCCCCGCGCCCGAACCCAACATGACGGTGCTGTGGGCGAAGCATCTGCCCGCCGGCTTCAAGGACTTCTGCTCGCAGGTATCGATCGACACGTCGAGCATCCAGTACGAGAACGACGACCTCATGCGCAACTACTGGGGCGACGACTACGGCATCGCGTGCTGCGTCTCGGCGATGCGGCTCGGGAAGCAGATGCAGTTCTTCGGAGCGCGGTGCAACCTGGCAAAGGCCCTTCTGTACGCGATCAACGGCGGCCGGGACGAGCTCAACGGTATCCAGGTGGGGCCACGCTTCGAGCCGGTCCAGGGCGACGTGCTCGACTACGACCAGGTGATGGAGAAGTTCGACTTCTTCCTCGACTGGATCGCGCGGCTCTACGTGAACACGCTCAACGTGATCCACTACATGCACGACAAGTACAGCTACGAACGCCTGCAGATGGCGCTCCACGACCGCGACGTCTACCGCACGATGGCGTGCGGGATCGCGGGGTTGTCGGTCTGTACCGACTCGCTCTCCGCGATCAAGTACGCAACGGTCCACGCGATCCGCAACGACGAGGGAACGGTCGTCGATTTCGAGACGACCGGCGAGTTTCCGGCGTACGGGAACAACGACGATCGGGTCGACTCGATCGCGGTCGACCTGGTCGAACGCTTCATGACGAAGATCGCGCGCAACCCGACCTACCGCGACTCGGTCGCGACGCAATCGGTCCTGACTATTACGTCGAACGTAGTCTACGGCAAGAAGACCGGGAACACCCCCGACGGCCGGCGAACCGGGGAACCGTTCGCGCCGGGCGCCAACCCGATGCACGGCCGCGATCAGAAGGGGGCGCTCGCGTCGCTCGCGAGCGTCGCGAAGCTCCCCTACGAGTACGCGCAGGACGGTATCTCGTACACGTTCTCGATCGAGCCGGGATCGCTCGGGATGCGCGCCGCAGAACGTGTGTCGAACCTGCGGGCGATCCTCGACGGGTACTTCGCTCAGAACGGGCATCACGTGAACGTCAACGTGCTCAGCCGCGAGACGCTGCTCGACGCGATGGAGCACCCCGAGGAGTACCCTGACCTGACGATCAGGGTGTCGGGGTACGCGGTTCACTTCATCAAGCTCACGCGCGAACAGCAGCTCGACGTGATCAACAGGACCTTCCACGAGCGCCTGTAGCGGCGGACGAGCGGGACCGGAGGGTTGATGACCGGACGCATCCATTCGATCGAGACGATGGGCACGCTCGAGGGCCCCGGCATCCGCTACGTGGTCTTCCTTCAGGGGTGTCCGCTGCGCTGCCTCTACTGCCACAACCCCGATACGTGGCGCAGTGGCGACGGGCGCGAGGAAACCGTCGACGGCGTGATGGCCGATCTCGCCGGCTACCGTGGCTTCATCGACGCGTCTGGAGGCGGGATCACGTGCACGGGTGGCGAACCGCTCGTGCAGGCGGGCTTCGTACACGAGCTATTTCGCCGGTGTCGCGCGAAGCACGTTCACACCGCGCTCGACACCTCCGGGTACGCCGATCTCTCACAGACCGTACGCGAACTGCTATCGGTGACCGACCTGCTGCTCCTCGACATCAAGCACGCCCCGGGTCCCGGGCACAAGGAGCTCACCGGCGTTGCGTTCGACCGGATTCGCGCGTTCGCCGAGTACGCCGACACCGAACGCATCCCGATCTGGATCCGCCACGTCCTGGTTCCCGGCTACACCCTCGACCCGGAGGTCTCACGGCGCGTCGCCGACTTCGTCGCGGGACTCGCGTCGGTCGAACGCGTCGACCTGCTGCCGTACCACGAGCTCGGACGGCACAAGTGGGAGGCGTTGGGCCGGCGGTACCCGCTCTATACGATCGCACCGCCGACCAGGGAGGAGGTGGCAGCCGCTCACCAGGTTTTCGAAGCGGCGGGCTTGCCTGTCACCCCGCCGTTCTGATCCCCTCCAAACCGCCGGCCGCGTCGGTGAATACCCGATCGAAGCACGCGCCGACCCGACCGTCCTCGTCGCCCGACGGAAACGGCTGCTCGTGCGAGTAGTCGAACTCCGGATCGTAGGTCCGAACCGGCAGAAGCGATTGTTCGCCGGTCCCCCACGACGCGTTGAGCGACTCGGGAGGGAAGACCCGATCCCGCGCCATGCAGAGCACCGTCATACGGTCACGAACACGCCGGGCTGCTCGCTCGCGCTCATCGCGGTGACAGCCCGCAAACGCGAGAGACGTGAACAGCCTGACGTCGGAGTGCCATCCGGCCACGTCGAAGATCGCCCCGAGCGTTGCCGACGGGTCGCGCGCGACCCGATCCAGGTAGTGCGTGAGACCGCGGTGGGCTTCCTCATCGACAATTGCCTTCGACACCGGTCGCGCGTGCTCCAGGATCGACCCGCCGCAGAAGAGCACCGCGTGGCTCGATCCGAACAGTCCGTCGGGGTCTGCCATCATCAGCATCTGCACAAGGAGGCATCCGATCGAATAGCCGAACAGGTCGACCCGCGCTCCAGCGGCGATGCCAGGATGCGCTCCGTCGCGCACCGCGCGGCACAGGTCGATCAGATCCAGATACGTCTGAAGCCCCGACGTGACGAACCGGTGTGGTGCAAACTGGACGCGGTGGCTGAGCGCGACGTTCGCAAACGAGCTCGCCGCGAGGCCGGGAAAAAGCGTCTGACGCTCGCGCGCGACCGCGATCATCTCGCGCGGGCGTGCCCAGACTTCGGGCGCGCGATTCATGTGGAAAGCGATCGGGAAAAGGATAACCGGCACCCCGCGTAACTCGGCGAGCCTGGCCGCCCACGGGAGGTACTTGGTCCAGAACCGTTCGTTGAGCCCGTGCATAAGCACGATCGCGTTGGAGAAGCGCTCCGCGCCGGGAGATCGCTTCGGAGAGAACACCGCGTAGCGAAAGCTGCGGTTGGTGTCGATCGCGCGGTCGGCGATCTGTAACGCGCGAAAGAGGTGGCGATTGGAGTGCGGACTGTGCTCCAGGTAGTACGCGAACAGCGCGCGCGCGGTCGGGTCGGCCGACGCATAGTCGTCTGCCGGGTGCACGTCGCTGTGCGCCGACTCGAACGGGTAGGTCCGGATCTCGATCGGCGCGCCAACCAGCTGCTCGACGTCGATCGTACCGGCCGACTGGTCAAAGACGCGCCCGAGCTCCTGCCTGAGCACGCCGTGCGTCCCCACACGCCCAACGGCGGTCACTGAGCGCTCTGCGCGGCGCGCTTGTCGTTTGTCCGCTTCAGATCGACGATGAGTTTCCGATGCTTGTTCAGGAGCTTCTCCCAGCGATCGATCCCGTCCTGCAGCTTCCTCATCGTAGAGAACAGACGTTCGATCGCGCGTAGCATCGACGCGAGACTCGACTCCGCCCTGGCCGGCGCAAACGACGACAGATCGTCGCGCATCGCGTCAAACTCGCGGAAGTAGTCGGAAACCTCCTTGATCTCGTCGAGCGAGTAGCCGAACAGCTGCAGATCCTGGACAAGGTGACACAGGTAGACGTAGCCTTCGCGGTAGAGGCGGAAACCGCCCTCGCTCCTCGCGTCGGCGTCGATGATCCCCTTGTCCTCCCAATGCTTGATCGTTCGGGGGCTTACGCCGACGCTTTCGGCGAGTGAACCCACGGTCAGCAGGTTGAGCGTCTGCGACGAGCGATCGGCCCGCTGCTCCTGAGGCAGACCGACTTTCCGTAGAATCCGCGCGACGTCGGGCTTGTCATATCCCATTTCGATCAGTCGCCTGATGTGATCGATCCGCTCGATGCTCTGTTCTGCAAACAGCAACGCGCCGTTCGATGCGCGCGCCACCGGCTGCATCAGCCCTGATTCGACCCAGGACGCGAGCGTTGTCGCGCTGATCGCGCACCGGTCGGCCAGTTCTTCTTCGGTGAACACAGCGCGGTTGATCATTGCACCTCCCTTAACATGCACGTACATAAGACATCGTAAGTCTACATACCTGTACGTTCACGTATACCTTGTAAGGGTATACTTCCTGATGGAACTCTGTCAAGCGACGTTACGCGTACTGTATCAGATCGGCGTGCAGGGCAGGGGTAGCGGCGATCGTGCTGTCGCCGACGACGCGATCGCCGCGGAGATCGGTCAGTACGCCGCCGGCTTCCTCAATGATCACCGGTAACGGCGCAACGTCCCACGGGTTCATCACCGGATCGATCATCGCGTCGATGCGTCCGGTCGCGACCAGGAGGTACCCGTACGCGTCGCCCCACGTACGCGTCATCGCGCCCGATTCGCCGATGGCGGCGGCAAGCCGTGGCCGTCGCCGCATGAGCGAGGCAAAGTCGGTCGTCGCGATCCGCGCGTCGCTGATCGGCGTCGGAGCGCAAACGCGTGCGGGCTTGCTGCCCGCCGAGGACGACCAGACCGCGCCGCTTCCACGCGACGCGCTGACGGTTTCGCGAGCCGCCGGAGCGTGCACGACACCAACCAGCACGCGGTCGGATGCGATCGGCTGAGAGCCGTCGAACACGCCGGAGATCAGCGCGATGAGCACCGTATAGAGCGGAACGCCGGCGATGAACGACTTTGTCCCGTCGATCGGATCGATAACCCACGTGTAGTCGCCCGACCCGGCGCGGTAGCCCGATTCCTCGCCAAGGATCGCGTGGTCGGGGTAGGATTCCTGAATCTCGCGCGCGATCTCGGCTTCCGCCTCGCGGTCGGCGCGCGTGACCGGCGTGCGGTCCGACTTGGTCTCTACAGCAATACCAGACTGGAAGTAGCCGAGGGTGATCGCTCCCGCCCGGATCGCGAGGCGCTCGGCGAAGCGGCGAAGCGGCACGAGCTCGCTCGGATCGGTCATCGGAAGCGGTCCCGCGCCTCGCGGTCGGCGTCGCGACCCTGGTCGCGCTGCTTGATCGACTGTCGCTTGTCAAACTCGCGCTTCCCCTTGCCGAGCCCGAGCTCGACCTTGACAAGACCGCCCTTGAAGTAGAGCCGCGTCGGGATGAACGTAAACCCGCGCTCGTCGACGCGGCGCTTGTACCTGCGCAGTTCGCTCTTGTGGATCAGCAGCCTGCGCTCGCGCGTCGCATCGTGGTTGAAAAGACTCGCGTGGCTGTACGGCGGGATATTGAGCCCGACGAGCCAGAGCTGGCCCGCGCGAATGCGGGCGTACGCATCGGCAAACGACACGTGCCCGGCGCGCAGCGACTTGACCTCTGTCCCGACGAGCTCGACCCCGCACTCGATCTTCTCGTCGAATGCGTAGTCATGAAACGCGCGTCGATTCGTCGCGATTGTCTTGACCGAGTCCGCCATCGTGCAAAGGTACCAAATCAGCGGCCCGAAACAAGCACGAGCCGCAAACCGACGAAGGGCGAAGACCACGAAGGGTCGACCGCGCCGCGATCCGACGCGTTGAACCGACGCTCGTCGTTCGCCCACCCACCACCGCGCACAACCCGCTGACCCGCGTCGATCGGCGAATCGGGGTAGACCCGCGCGTACCGCGCGAACCGATCGGAGGTGAGCTCCCACACGTTACCAAGGAGCCCGACGACGCCGGTACGGCTCGACGGCGCACCTGCAGCCACGACCGGGCCGTCGGTCGGCGCAAACACGCCGGCTTGCGCAGCCGACGCGATCCGGACGTACTCCCACTCGGCTTCGGTTGGAAGACGGACGGTCTGATCCGCGGGCAGCAGAGCGCTCAACCACTCGACGAACGCGTCGGCAGCATACGCGGAGATACCGCTCGCCGGAAGCTCGGGGTTCGCGCGCATGCGATCGATATCGACCAGGTAATCGGCGTCGACAAGGCCCGCGTCGATCAGCACGGCCCGGTTTGCCGGCGACCATTCGGGCACAGTTTCGATGAACTCGAGCAGTAGCCGCGCAGGAACTTCGGTACGCGACACCGCAAACGGCTCCAGATCCGCCCCGATTGGAATGTCGCCACCGCGTGCACCGCGCGCACCCGGATCGATGACCACGCGGTCGGACGATCCTGCGCGATCGGGAACGAAGCGGATGAAATCAAGACCGAGCGCGGCAACGCTCACGACGCCCGCAGTGCGCGAATCGGGCTCGATCGCGCGCGCGCGGATGTCCGATAGCGCGCGTTCGCCCGACGCGATCCACCCGGTGTCCGAAAACGTCGAAGCACGATTGCCCGACAGAACGTCCTGGAGATGGAGCGGCATCAACGGCGCTTCGGCCGCGGCGGAGGCCAGGCGCTGAGCGGCGTAGACCAGACCCGACGGGACGGCTACGCCGGTCTGGCCGCCGGACGACACAACCGCCGACGCAAGGTCGGCAAGCTGGGCCTCCGACGCGACCTGAGGGAGCGCGAACGACACGAAGGCGCCAAAGCTCGGGAGGACCCCGGCGTTGCCCATCGGGTCGACCGCGCGCAGATCGCTCCACAGGTCACGCGCGACCGGAGGAAACTGGTACTGACCGCTCGCCTCACCGGCGAGCGCCCACGCGGCAAACTCCTCGGCCGCGGCGCGGACGAGCAGGCGAAGCGACTCGCGCTCGGCAGCAGCCGCGCCGCCCGGCAGGGCGAGTACGACGTCTCGTTCGGCGCGCCGGGGGAAGAACCACGAACCGACAACGCGACCGCGGACGTCGACGGTTTCGCGGTACGCGGCAAAGTACGGTCGCTCGATCTCCAGTTCGCGCGTCCCCGATTGCACGAAGAAAGAGCCGGGGGTGCTGCCAACGTAGTCGCCGTCGATGCGCACCGCGGCCCCGGGCGGCGTCGAACGCACAGTGATCACGCTACCATGCGCGCGCAATCCGGGCAGCACCAGCACCGCAAAGAGAATCGCGACGAGCGCGACCGCGTAGAACGCCGGAACGTAGACGGCGGGGCGCAGCCCCAGGATCGGCTTGAGCCTCACCTGGATCTCGTCGGGATTCTGATCGCTGTCGTCCATCGGGCGGATTATAGGAGGGCTCGATCGGGTTGTCAACGCGACCTCGGCGTGCTACCGTGCGGCAAATGTCCTCGACTCCCGTCTGGACCGCCAGACTCGTTGCAGCGACCGAAAGCATTCTCACGTGGCGCGCTCGCCGGAAGGCTCGCAAGAAGATCCGTCAGCAGAAGAAACACGTGATCGTCGACTGGATCGAAGCGTTCCTGTGGGCGGCCGGCGTGGTACTGCTGATCAACCAGTACCTGCTGCAGGCGTACCGCATTCCGACCGGCTCGATGATCGAAACGCTTCTGCTCGAGGACCGGATTTTCGTCAACAAGATGGTTTACGGCCCCGAGCTGCTGCCCGGGATCGGTAAGCTGCCCGGCTTCGTCGAGCCGCAACGCGGAGAGGTCGTGATCTTCGAGAATCCCTCGTATATCTCGCGCGGGCCGGTCTTCAACATCGTGCAGCGCGTGCTCTATATGGTCACGCTGAGCCTGGTCGACATCGACCGCGACGAGTCGGGCGAGCCGCGCGCGCACTTCCTCATCAAGCGCGCGGTCGGCTTCGGCGGAGACCGGATCCGAAGCCGGGAGGGGGACCTCCAGATCCGCCCGATCGGTCAGACCGAATGGTTGACCGAGCAGGAGTTTGCGCGGCAGACCGGCACACCGTTTCCGATCAGGCGGATGATCACCGCATCAGACTATGCGTCGTACCGGCCGGCCGCTCAGGAAGCCGCGCGGGAGATCCTCGGCCTTGCGGCGACGACCGACGGACGCACCGCCCAGCGAGCGGTACAGGCACCGGGCAGCATCGATCCATTCGAGTTCGACCGGCTGCGATCCGAGTTCCTGCTCAAGGCGAACCCGAGCGACGAGCGGACCGTCGTGCGTCACTCGTTCTACGAACTCGGATGGTACGTACCGCCGAACACCGTGTTGACGCTCGGCGACAACCGCGACAACTCGCGCGACGGTCGCTACTACGGACCGGTCCGGATGGACCGGGTACTCGGTCGCGCGATGTTCAGGTACTGGCCACTTCCACGGGTCGGGGCCATCCGGTAGTGCCTCGACGTCGCGACCAGGGATACTACGGCGGCCGCGAACGCAACCCGCTTGTCCGCGTCGCCCGACGGCTTGTGCCGTTCCTGTTGCTGGTTTTCATCGTGCATTCGCTGGTCACGACGCTCCTTGTGATGCCGGTCGCCGCGGCGAGCGACGCTTCGCGACCCACCGTCGCACCGGACGATCGATTACTCGTCACACCGATCGTCTACGGACCGCAGCTGGAACTGTTCGGGATCCGTCTACCGGGTCTTCGACTGCCCGATCGTGGCGATCTTGTCCTGATCCGTCCGCCCTACGGATCGCGCCCCGGATTCGTGATCCGTGCGATCGACCCAGTCGTCCGCTTCGTGACGCTCGGACGGGTGAGCCCCGCGCAGCGAGGCCGCGGAAGAACCGGCTACCAGATCAAACGCGTCATCGGCCTGCCCGGCGACACAGTGCGTGTTGAGCGGTTCATCGCGTACGTCCGCCCGGCGCAGGCGGTCTCATTCACTCGCGAGTTCGACCTCGCGCATCGCGCTTACTCGCTGGCCACCGATGCACGACCCGAAGCGTGGCTCGGTACCGACCCGTTCGGTGACGCCGCGCGCGACGTAACGCTCGGGGAGGGGGAGTATCTGCTCCTGTCGGACAACCGGCCGATCGGGGTCGACTCGCGGCACTGGGGACCCGTACGCCTGGAGCATATCATCGGCAAGGTGTGGTTGCGCTACCAGCCATTTCGCGACTTCGCAAGGCTGTGATCGTGGTCGACGGCCCGTGTGAGTCGTTCGGCATCTACGTACACATCCCGTTCTGCACGTCGCGGTGCGACTACTGCGCGTTCCACTCGTCGGTCGACTGGAGTATCGACGCGCAGCGGACGATCGTGCGCCGGGTTATAGTGGATCTCCAC
>SKVA01000495.1 GCA_007129695.1 Spirochaetaceae bacterium
CGCGTATAGCATGGTGCTCATTCACGACGATCGGCTTGTCGCGGTGCGCGATCCACTCGGGTTCCGACCGCTCTACATCGGCTGGAAGGATGACGCCACGATCATAGCGAGCGAAACCTGCGCGCTTCAGATACTCAGGGTCGATGGCTTTCGCAGCGTTGAACCCGGCGAGCTCATTTTCGTCGACGACACGGGTATTCACAGTGAACGCCTTCCGCTCCCGGTTCGACCGAATCAGTGCATCTTCGAACTCATCTACTTCGCGCGGCCCGATTCGCAGGTCTTCGACGTCTCCGTGCACCTGGCGCGCAAGAGAATGGGAGCGACGCTTGCGGCGGCTGACGGAGCGGGCCTTGGTGATATTGTGGTTCCGGTGCCCGATTCGGGGACGAACGCTGCGATCGGTTACGCTGACTACGCAGGCCTGCCGTTTGACTTCGGTCTGACGCGGAATCACTATGCTGGGCGCAGCTTTATCATGCCGACAACGTCGGAGCGTGAACTCGCGGTTCGCATGAAGCTGCATCCGGTGCGCGAGGTCGTTTCCGGCAAACGAGTGATCCTGGTCGACGATTCGCTTGTCCGCGGGACGACCGCGAAGATCCTTGTTCGACTCCTCAAGGAGGCAGGCGCACTCGCGGTGCATCTGAGACTGAGCTCTCCGGAGATCCGTTGGCCGTGTTTCTTCGGGATCGACATCCCGACGCGGGCCGAACTGATCTCGAATCACATGACTCCCGAGCAGATCGCCGAGACTATCGGGGCCGATTCGGTCCGCTTCCTCAGCGTTGAGCTGCTACGTGAGTCGGTGGACGATCCGCACGATTACTGTTACTCATGCTTCACGGGGCGCTATCCGATCGACGTGCCGCTACTGCCCGAAGAGCTGAAGCGGTTCAGTCGGGATACATCACCCGAATCGGGAGCAGACGATGAAGCCGAATAGGTACCAGGATGCAGGGGTGAGCGTCGAGCGTGGCGATGAGTTCGCCCGGTCGATCGCCTCACGCGCGAGCGCGGCGATAGGTGCGATCGGCGGATTCGCCGGAGGAATCGAACTCGACTCGACGCGGTGGAAGCGACCTGTGCTGTTGTCCACGACCGACGGAGTCGGCACCAAGCTCCTTGTCGCGAAGGAGTTCGACGATTACTCGGGCGTGGGCATCGACCTGGTCGCGATGTGCGTCAACGACCTTGCGGTGTGTGGCGCGCAGCCGATTGCATTCCTGGACTATGTCGCGTGCGGCCGGATCGACCGCGCTGTGCTCGACCGGGTCATCGACGGCGTGGTAGCCGGGTGTGAGCAGGCCGGGTGTACGCTCGCAGGCGGTGAGACCGCCGAGATGCCAGATCTCTACGCGGTGGATGACATCGATCTAGCCGGGTTCGCGGTCGGTATCGTCGAGGCCGATGAGCGCCTTCCGAGGTCTGACTCGATCTGCGCGGGCGACCTGCTCGTGGCGCTTGCGAGCTCGGGTGTCCACTCGAATGGTCTTTCGCTTGCACGCAAGGCGCTCGACCGCGACGACCCGGTGCGCAGGCGCCTGCTCGAGCCGACCCGGATCTACGTTCGCGAGCTCATCGCGGCTGGTCCTCACATCAAGGCTGCCGCGCACATCACGGGTGGAGGGCCGGTGTCGAACGTGGCGCGGGTGTTGCCGGCCGACCTGAAGCCGGTGTTCAACTGGGAGTGGAGAGTTCCTGAGGTGTTCGACGCGATCGCCCGCAGCGCTTCGGTCGCGGTTGACGAGATGCGCGCCGTTTTCAACATGGGAATCGGAGTTGTGATGGTCATCGCGCACGATCGGCTCGCGCTCCTTGAGCGCGCGGTGTCCGAGCCCGTCCTGGTCGTAGGCACCGTTGAGCCGCGCGATGGCTGAACTTGTCGTCCTTGCGTCGGGTTCGGGATCGAACTTCCAGGCGATCGTCGAACGCGTTCGAACAACCCGTCATCGAGTATCCGCATTGATCACGAACACGCCCGACGCGTACGCTATCCGTCGGGCTGAGTCGCTCGGCGTTGCCTCGATCGTGGTGGACTACGCGTCGGGACGATCGGCGGCCGAATCGCAGCTTCTTGATCTTCTGACGACACTCGATCCCGACCTGATCGCGCTTGCCGGTTTCATGAAGGTACTGCCTCCACCGATCGTCGACGCATTTGCGCCCGCGATCTACAACATCCATCCGTCGCTTCTGCCCGACTTCCCGGGGCTGAACGCGATCGAGCGCAGCTGGAAATCCGATGCGTCGCGTCTGGGGATCACGATCCACTACGTCGACGCCGGAGTCGATACCGGCACGGTGATCGAGCAGCATTCGTTTGCGCGTGAGGAGGCGTCGAGTCTGGAGGAAGCCGAGGCGCAGATCCATGCGCTTGAGCATTCGCACTATCCTCGCGTACTCTGTGAAGCGTTGGATCGTCTGGATGACCGCAGGAGCGCGATGTGAGAATACTGGTCGTTGGCAGCGGCGCGCGTGAGCACGCGATCGCGTGGAAACTCTCCCGCAGCAACCGCATCTCGGGTCTCTTTGTCGCTCCCGGTAACGCGGGAACCGAAGCGATCGCAACGAACCTAAGCGCCGTCGGCGAGAACGTCGGGCAGATCGTACGCGCTGCGATCGATCAGCGGATCGATATCGTTGTCGTCGGGCCGGAGACGCCGCTCGCGAACGGTATCGTCGACGAGCTTGAGAGCGCCGGCATCGCCGCGATCGGGCCCGGCCGCGCGGCGGCGCGCCTGGAGAGCAGCAAGGCATTCAGCAAGGCGTTCATGGAACGCTATGGAGTTCCGACCGCGGCGTTCCGGACGTTTGACGACGCTGCCGAGCTAGAACGGTACCTGCGCGACTCGACCGGCCGCTTCGTCGTCAAGCAGAGCGGGCTTGCCGCCGGAAAGGGAGTTTTGGAGACCGACGACCGGAATGCGATGATCGAGTTCGGGAGACAGACGATCGACCGCGGAGAC